>JAAZCA010000005.1 GCA_012513515.1 Myxococcales bacterium
AAACATCAAGAAGCTAGAATCTAGAAGTGAGAAGCAATATTTTTACAGGCGAGATTTTTCTAGCTTCTAGCCTCTCGCTTCTAGCTTCTGTTTTTCCCAGTCACGGTTGTTGCGGGGATGACAAGCGGATAGTTTTTAGAGGCGCCCTGAATTTGCTGATTTTTCAGAGGTTACTTAGTATATTTTCAAACGATTCCGTCTGTGCTAACTATATCCCATGAGACGAGGACAATCACCTAAACTAATTGTAATTATTGTGTTTTTTTCTTCCCTCCTCCTGCTTTCGGGGTGCAAGGGTAAGATGGAACCGTCGGTCGGCACTTCCCCCCGCAAAGGAGGGGGACCTGCCGCAGAGGCAAAACAGCGCATAGATCCGCCAGTCCTGGAAGGAAGCGCTCGCGTAGCTAGGCTCGCCCGCGAAAAGATGGGCAAGGAATCGACAGTCGCGGAAAAAGCGGAGCAGGCCAAGAAGCAAAAGGAGAGCGTCGAAGAAAAAGAAAGTGCTCCCCTCGGTCCCCGCACCCCGGAGCTCCCCCCCGTCGAGCAAAAGGAAAAGGCGGCTGCGCTTTCCGACACCCCGGCCCTGAGCTCTCTTTCGGCCAGCGGGATAACTCCCCCGACGGATCAACCGCCCGTGGAGCCACATCAGGTTCCCTTTCAGCCCAAGCTCGTCACTGCAAAGACGAACATAGTCCTGATACTCGACGCATCCGGGAGCATGTCCGCCCCATTCGCTGCAAGCAGCAGCACCAAGTACGAGGTATTGCGCAAGGCGGTGGGCGAAGTGATGTTCGAGTTCATTCAGCAGCAGAAAGACTTTCCGAGAAATATCGCCATCAGGGTTTTCGGGTCCGAGAGCCCTGCCGACCTTGGGGATTGCAACGACACCAAGCTACTTCTCCCCATGGGTGAGCCTGTCCTTGAGGCCATAGAAAAAACCTTATCAGCGATCGAGCCCAAAGGGATGAGCCCCCTTTCGGTAGCGCTTGAAAAATCCCTTTCGGATTTCCCTGCCGTGAAGGAGGAGGACCGCGTGATTGTCCTCCTCTCCGACGGCGGCGATAACTGCGGAGCCGATGCCTGCGCGGCCGCCAAAAAGATCGACACCTCGGCTCAGGGGTACATCATAAACACGGTGGCATTCGACATAGCCCAGCAGGATCGTGAACAGCTGGAATGCATAGCACAATCCGGCGGCGGAAAATTCTTTCTCGCAAGAAACGAAAGCGAGCTGCGAAGCGCCCTTTCCGATGCGGTGAACTCCACAGTTCCTTACAACCTGAAACTCTCAGCCAAGGCCGGTGCCACACCTATTCCATTTCGCCTCAAGGTCTTCCGCGCCGGAACGCAGAGCGTCGTCAAGCAGGACGAGAGCATGGGCACGAAGCTCTTGAACCTCCCGGCGGGAACCTACGATCTGCTGATCGAATACTACGCCTCACCTGAGATGAGCAAGCCTTCCAAGATGCTCAAGGGGGTAGAAATAATCGAGACCACGAAGGTTGAACAGACGGTCAACTTCGATCTGGGGCAGGCGAATTTTCTGGCGCTCGATAACGATGGTCGCCCGGTCGCTGCAAAACTCGAAATCATTCCGCTGGGCCCGGACGGCCCTTCAGGTCCTCCGGCCATACTGGATATCGAGGCGCAGTCCACCCCTGTCTTTTTAACCCCTCAGAGTTACGACATAATGGCGAACCTCGCTGAAGTCACCCCGGAGGGATTTTCCATAAACGAAAAAAATGTCGCGGTAACTCTCGGTGAATCGAAGGATGTGACATTCCGATTTCAGAAGGGATCGTTGCTGCTGACAGGAGTCACGACGCAGGAAGAAAAAATTTCATTCGTCTATCAGGTTTATAAAGCCGGTCGCCCGGACCTCCCGATAGCAAACGGCGCGTTCGACAGCTCAGGCGGCACGGTACTGCTCCCTCCAGGCACTTATGAGATAATCGCGATCGGAACCGACCCTAAGATGGCAGCAAGCCCCAGGACTCGCATCAAGGAACTCGAAATAAAATCGGCCGAAGTAAAAGAGCTTCCAATCAGATTCGAAATGGGAACCCTGAAAATTTCGGCCGTGGACGGCAAAGACAACAAGATCCCCGCCGAGTTCACTATACGCGAAAAGGAAGATTCCACTGCCATTGCAAAGGCCAGGTCCGAATCGGGTGACCCCGTCATGCTCTCGCTTCCTCCCGGAACTTACGACATAGTAGCGGTGAGCCTGAAATCGGAACTTGAACCGAGGCCATCCGTTCCCGTTCAAAACGTGGAGGTAGCCGCAACGAAGCCTACCGAACAGGTGATCAAATTCATACTCGGAACGCTCAAGTTGCGGGGGAGAAACGCAAAAGAAATTCCGATCAAAACACAGTTCACGATCTACCGGGCAGCCTCCGATGAAGTCGTATCGAACGCGCCCCCCACCTCGGACTGGGTCGTCTTTGACCTCGCCCCCGGCGTATATGACGCGCTCGCGATAGACATCGCGTCCGCCACCGGAACCAAGCCGATGATCTGGCTCCGCGACCTGAAAGTAGAAGATGGCAAATCCTCCAGCCATGAGGCTATCTACACGACGGGCAAACTGAAGATAATAGGACGCGGGCCGAACAACAAGATCATCACCTGCAAGTTCAAAGTTTTCGAATACGGAGCCGACCGCGAAATAATAAGCGGAGTCACAGGCGACGATTGGGAAATCTTTGAAATCGATCCAGGAAAATACTACCTCGAGGCGAGTTACAAGGACGAAGATCTCTCGGTGGTCCTCAAAAAATGGATCAACATCGATATCGGCGACAACGAGGTCGTTGAACAGATATTGAGATTCTAAAGCGCCGCCGACGCCCGCTCACTCAATGCAGGACGAAGCGCTTTTCCTCTCCAGAGTAGTGAAGCATCTGCTCGAGGATTATGTTGGCGAGAATGTTGATTCTGTTGGAGCCATCGTCCGCCGCCAATTCTATGCCGTCCGGACCGAGCTCTATGGAAGCAAGCCCCGTCATGCCGAGCACGGTGTCCTCCTGCCCTTCGAAGGAAAAGTTCGAAGGAACGGGGATAGCAATGGCGCTGGCCTTGGGTGAATAGGCCGCAAGCGCCGTCATCAACTGATCCGCAAGGCTCGATATGAGTCTTCGCGATGGAATGGTGGTCGCGTTGGTCCCCTCGATCGGAGTTATCAGAAGCCTCGACCTGTCCGAAAGCGTTCTTATTTTTATTGAATACCCGCTTTCGCTCGACTCATCCATTTCAAAATCGCCGACCTCTATCCCTATCAGAGCGCTGACATCGAAACTTACGATCTGCCCTTTCCACGGATCCGGATCCTTGGGGCGCATCGATTTTATTATCGGCTTTCCGCTGGAATCCAACTTGATCGGCAGATTTCCATAACGGTCGGCTGGCTGGGACTGATCTATTTCAAGGGCATAGAAGGAAAGTTCGACCCCGCCGAGCTGTATTTCGAGGAGGTTTCCCTCTGGGACTTCCGAATCGCCGGAAAAATTCAGATCACCGCTCCTTGGAACCACCGGCATCTTTTCCACCGAGGAAACTGAGAGCCTCGGAGCCAGCGCCCTGTTGCCTCTTATAGCCATGAGCAGCGGCTGCTTGGGCGTAAAATAACCGTATCCGGAAAGCGCAGAACCGAGAAGCTCCATGACCCTCGGCCTCACATAGCAAAGGGTCGGAATAGAATCCTTCACTCCAGGCACCGGCTCGAAGGCATCGCACTCATTGACGAAATCAAAACCGATCTTTCCAAAAAAAGGCTCATGGATGTCTATGTCGAGAAGCCCTTTAACCGATTTGCCATCTCCATGCGCAATCCCCGTGTACAGAAGAGCGTTCACGGCATCGAGCAGTAGCGAAACTCCCAGTCCCTTCGAATATCTGTTGTATGAAGACGAGATATCGCCGGATGTGAGTATGACTCCCGCGCTTTCAACCATGTTACCGGGAGGAATCCCTGCGAAGTGCTTCTTGTTCCCAACTGCAAGGTCTATCGCTGCAGTAAGCCCCTTCGACGTGATTTCGCTATCCCCCCCAAGCTTGAAGCCAAGTGGAAGTTTAATCGCAGGCAAAATTCCGCCGAATATCCCGTCGCCCCCCTCCTCGCCGAGAGGAAGTTCCATAGAGAGATATCCTCGCATCAGGCCCGTCGCATATGAGGACCCCCCACAATAGATCAGCTTGTTGACGGCATCGAGAATCGCATCATTGACAGCCGCCGTCTGCGCGTGAATCGAGTTGAACGCCTTGCATGTTTCCCTGACGGAGGAGGATGCCCGCTTCACGTCGCACCAGATGAAATGCCCGAAGGGAGACGCATCCCCCACTATGTTCTCGAGAACAAGCGGCGAAGGAATATGTTTGCAATATTTCTTCCCCTTGTAGGAGCAGTCGTCATGGCGGCTGGAAAAAATAAGATAGTCGCCATCTCCCTTCCTTTCCCTCTTCACAAGGAGATCCACAGTCGCCTTCCGGAAGGAAACGAAAAGGGGGAGAGGATCTTTGTCCGAAAGACCGTCGCCATCTGCGTCCGTTGAAACATTCAAGTCCGCTCTTGTATTTTCAAGTTCCAGAACTATTGAAATTTCACCCTCCGCTAGATCGAAGGAGGATATTGCGATCGAACCTATCTGTGGAATTCCAGCAAGCTCAATTTTATATTCCGGACCGGCGCCCTTCTCCTCGCATCCATCTATCGAAACGGCTTCAGTCGATGTTGTGCTTTTCGCGCCATCGTCGCCTGAAGGATCCGCCTCCGGCTCCCCCATGAAGATCGAGGCTAAAAGTGTCGTAAACTCATCCGCGCCTAGGATATTATTTATGAACGGAACAAGCGCGTTTCTTAAAAACCCGCTGGACAATGACAGCGCGGCGGCCTTCGACACCCTCATCGATCCATTTTCTGAAAAAGGGCTCTCGATGCGCCCCCAGCCGAAGGTCCAGGAAAACTGGTGTCCCTCTTTTGATTCCATGCTGGCTATATTGATCCCCTCCCGAGGCTCTATCTCCGCCGAAAAAACTCCCGACGGGTCGGCACACAGCTCGCGCGGCTCCTCGCGATTCAACTGCACGTCAACGCATTCGATTCCACCGCCAAGGCGGAAATCCCATGATATGGTCGGATACTGATCTGCATCGTAGGATGGATGAGGAGGGGGAGAAATTATTTCCAGCTTCGGCACCTCCCCGGAAACCTTGAATTCATAAGGCTTTAAAAGCACGCACTGATCGCCGGTGGCGGCATTGCAGACCTTTATCAGAAGCTCATTATCCCCGGGCAAGACGGGGACTCCAACGAAAAATTTTCCCTGGCCGCCCTGCTCCACGTTGGTCACGCAAGCTATCTCTCTCTTCTCCCCACCCGCACCGACCGTGGAATTTTTCACTGAAACTTCAAGCCCGCCAGTGGAAGCCCCAATAAAATCGCAAAAACTGCAGTCGGGAAGAAGGTCCAGCGTTACCATTACAATGCCGGGATCCAACGTGCCCGAAGATTTTACGTCGGGCGAAAAAATGACCTGTGCATCCGTAAGCGAGGGCCTGACCACGCGGCTAGTTCGAATTCTTTTTTCGACCGCATCGCCCGAGAGTCTGCTCGCAGAAATCGATACCGCATGCGGGCCCGGTGAAGACAGAGGAACTCTTACCGAGTATCTTCCTTCCCTGTCTATGCAGAGCCTGTCGCTGTTTCTGCTTGCATCCCAGCATCCGGATGTATCGTAGGAAGATGTATCGACATAGCTTATCGCCTTGGTATATTCATGCTGAACCGCAATGCGAAGTTTTGCGAGGACCGATCCCTGCATATCTATGGTTCCGCGCATGACAAAATATTCCGAGTCCACTCCTCCCGGCGGCGAATCGACGCACAAAAAACCTGAGCCGATTTCGCAGATCACTATCTCCGGCTGACGCGGTATCTGGCACATGCCGGGGTTTTTCTCGCTGCCGACATTTCTCTCCTTCTCCGGAAGCTTATCCACATCCTCGTCGGAAAAGGAGATCGATCGTTGCAAAGAAGAAGAAGAAGAAGAAGATATCGATGAGTCCTGCCACCAGCTTCTTATCTTCGCAATATAATGATGCACTCCTGCATCAGAGACGCGCCCAGCGCAGACTATCAACAGGAACAGCAGGAGCTGTGCCGCAGGGAGAGCTATATTTTTAACTCTTCTCATACTTGCCCCCTTTCTCGTCCGTTAAAGAAAAAAGTTGCGTTAAAAAAGCCCGCCTGTGTCAATTATATGACGCAGGGGGCCGGAGCGGCGCATATTGCCGATGGATCATCCAAGGGGCTAGGGTCCCCCGAGAATCGGAGTTTCGAAAGTCGCGCAACTTTTTTTAAGACCGGACGATAAAGATGCCACATATGGCAAACAGAATCGAAGTAAAAATCCGCGGGGCGGCGGCCTTACTTGCCTGCTGCGCCGTTCTATTTTCATCCTGCGCCGGGGACGATTTCACCCCAGTCTATTTTCCTCCTCCGGCAGGGGAAACCGATGAAGCAAAGGCGCCGAGTGAAAACGTCACCGGAAGAAAATGCACCATAACATTCACATCGCGCCTCTGCGTCCAGATCAAAGGGGATAATATAGAGGCTGGCATCGGCGAGGGAGAAGAACTCTGCGGCGAAGTTCCCCCTTTCCCAATTCACATCTCCGGATCATCGGCAAAGCTGATAGGCTCGGAATTTCCCGATATACAATTCGAGGGGGGCGGTCTGCCTGTCCCCATAACCATCAACGCCAGAGGAAACAGCGATGGCACCTCCAACATTGCGGAGGGCCCCGTCGATTCATCTGGAAACATAAGCATGAGCGGATTTTCTTTCTTCATATCCGCTCTGGGGATAGTCGGCGAAGTCCCCAATCTGACATTGACCACAAAAGCAACCGAGGAGCTGCCGCATCTTCAGCCCGCGAGCGGTTCTCCCCCGGACGCCTCAGGGGCAATGAAGCTTGCGATAGGCACCGTGCTCGGATCGATAATCCCGGCAGCCGATACATATCTCAAGGGCGCTTCCATGCAAGCCTTATTCACCGGAGCGATATCCCCCTCCCTCAGCGAATGCGGAGGAGGTGGCGAGAAGAATATTTCGGTGACAGCGCTTTTTGTCGATCCTGACGGCCGTCAGACTGAGGCCCCCATAGCCGGGGATAAGTATCTGGACATCTCGAACGGAACCTATATCGCCGACACGAACCTCGACATCGGGAAGCGCTATGAAAGCAGCAGAAAATTTCGCGCGACCAACATCGGTTCGACCGTACAGCAGATATCGCTCCCCTCCAAGAAGGGTCCCTTCTACCTGGAATCTGTGCAGTCGCTAAACAGAACCCTCAAGGGTGGAGAGTCCATATCGCTAAATGTCACCTTCCGTCCGTCCATAGAAAACACGGAACCGGGAGTCATAACTGAATCCATAGCAATAGGCTCGGATCAGTTCATATTGCGCGCGACCGCCCTTTCAAAATCCGGAAAGGGATCGATCGACCTGTTGGATGAAAACGGCAACACGAAGGATCCCGGCGTAGAGATGGTAGAGATAGGTGGCTCGGCCCTTCCGGCCAGCACTCAGAGAAAATTCTTCCGCTGCAAGGAGCTGGACTGCTCCGGCACCCCTTCCTACACGGAATGCACAGCATGCGGAGATCCCTCATCCGAGCCCTGTTCACTACTTCCCATATCTACGGAAGGAAACCCGATGGCCGAAGTTGACTCATCCTGCAGCGCACTATATCCGGATGCGGCTCCGCTACTGACTATAGATCTCAAGGGAAACACCGGAATATCGCTGGACGCGAAAAAGCAGGTTCTTGCGATAAAAAATTCCGGCACAAACCCGCTGCAAATAACCTCGATAGCCATAGAGGAGCTTCCCGATAGCAAATCGCGCGGACAGTTCGCGATTCCCAAAAATGCCATCTTCGTCGCAAAGAGCATGAAGGAGATAAGCGACAAAATAGCGAAGGCGCTCTCCGGAGGAGGCGATTTTTCAGGCAGCAAACTCCCGGCCACCCTTCCACCTTTCCAGCCCAGCTATGATGAAACATCGATGTATGTCGTAGTGACCTATCAGCCCGATGACCTGCTCGGCGCAGACGGACAGATGGCCGGAATCGGAAGCGAGGTCAAAGACCGCGCCATCCTCAAGATACTCACATCCGACGGGGAGATAAAAACCGAGGTTTCCGGAACGACCACGATCCAGGAAAGCCCGGCGCTGGAAATATATTTCAAGACCTCCGGCGGATCGAAATACGTGGCGAATAAGAAGGAATTCCCCTTCAAGGGGGTGACGGCCGAAACCACTGACATATCATTTCCAATGTTCATGCGCACCTCCGACACCTCACAAAGCGCGATGCGCGTCGTATCGATATCGATAGAGGGCGAAGATAAGGATATGTTCCGCTGGCTCGACAGCAGGGAGAAGATAGACTCCGCCATACCGGAATCAGGCAAGGGTTTCCGTTGTTCCATCCCGGTGATAGACGAATCCAGCGGAGAGATGGTGGACGAGATCTTCGAGCTTGCCCCGGTATCGCTCTCATCGAAGGGGTTCGATCTCCTCCCCGGGGCGTTCACTACGGAGAATATGCCCCTCTTCGGATGCATCAATTTTCACCGTCAGGAAGGGACCAGCCTCAAGAAAGGAATATTCAACGCCGATCTGAAGATAGTGGCACAGGAACTGGACTCAGCAGGCAACCCGGCAAAAAACCCGGACGGATCCTACCGGCAAACTACGATGTCGGCTGTACTCAAAGCGGCCATAAACCCGAGATCGGGAATGATGGTCCTGAGAGTTACCCAGACGATGTCCGCGATTCTTAATCCAAAATTTCCAGGACTTTCCTCCATTTCATCCAAGCACGATCGAAGATTTTTACAGGAGGAAGGAAAACTGAAAGATTCCGACTATGAAGTTTTTTTAGGCGCCATAATTCTCGATCCGTTCGACGAGATGCATATCACGTCCACCGATGGCCAGGAGATCGTAAGTACTCCAGGTGACGGAGTAACCTCGGTATTCAGGGCGGTGGATACGCACCCCGTCACCACCGACTACCCTGAGGAAAACGCCTTCGACTTCGCCAGCCTCCTTCACGATAGTGAACTCGCTTCCGACAAAAAGGGAATTTTTAACGGATACCCTAACGTCCCCGAAGACCTTAAGTCGAATGGATGGAGAATATTTACATCGACTCTCTCATATCCGGGCCCCCTTCCACCCCCCGGGGTTCCAAAGCCCGACATGCCGTCGGATTGCGAAGTGGTGAATCCATGCGATCCTGAAGGACTTAAAAAATTCACCAAGTCGGGCGTGAAGTCAGGCGAAAAAGGGGCATGCGCCTTCTTCTACGCCTCGGGTGGAAGATTCGACAGCCCGGCATTTCACACTTCAGAAGAGATGGACGGCGGGGAATATGAAAATCTCTGCAACCGCGTGAATAAAAAACAGACGCTGAAGGATGTGAACACCGGATACTATTCTATCGACGGCGCCATCGTGTTCGAGGAGGTTGGACTTAGATTTTTCGGCCCGACCTTTTTCCACAACCCCGGCGGCCCGCTCGGAAACTATCCGCCGATGGACGAAGTATTTCACATGACATTCACCACCGAAATGTTGAAGCCACAAAAAAGCCCGGAAGATTTCAATATGCTTCCCGACGAGAAAATCAACATCTCCAAGTCGGAGTTCAAGATTAACCTCGACGATCCCAAGCTGATATCCCCTCCGATATGCAAGACCAACTCTCAGGACGTCCTGATCGGCGGGAAGATATACGATTCCTGGCGCTACATCGAAGGGCTACTTTTCAAAGACGAAGAGGGAACGATACCCGCTGGATGCCCCGGAGAAGGCTCGTCCTACACCGGAGGTTCCGCATATCTGCGCGGAAAGCCAGTTGATCACGAAACCGGCACCCTCACGATAGTGACCGGCGCCAAGTTCGGTTCCAACGAAGAGCTCTCCTTTGCCTTCAAGGATGTCATGATGTTCGTCGTCATGAAGGGATGGATCTGCGATCCGCTGGGGCGAGAGGAAGAGTTCGAAGGAAGTCGCTGCTATGACAGGGCGTTCAACGAAAGGGATGCGGAGGGCCAGCAATCTCTGTCGGAATAACGATCTTTGCGGAGGCTAAGACCTCCGGCGGAAGGATGCCGTCATGGCTGAAAGATTTTTCCCCGAAATAAAAATCAAGGATCCAAGGGAAGAGTTATCCCTTTCAGATTCCTTTGGGATAGGGGCCGAACTCAAGGTCGGCTATAATTTTTCCACTCCGATATCCGAAGGAAGCGGTTTGAGAATAGGTGCGGCGCTCGATTTTGAATTCGCCGACACATTCGACCGTTCAAATCTCATCGAGCTCCAGTTCATGCAATCATATTCCAAAGGCAACTCCTCAGCCGCGAAGAGTTCACACTGGGGGCTTCAATTCGGCGGCGGTTCCAAAGGAGCGATCGGGCGCATATTTGGAGATTCAGGACAACTCGCATTCTCGCTGAAGAATGAGTCGCTCTCGCTCATCGGCCTTGGCCACTCCGACATCAATGCCGCGATGATCGGCGAAGAAAGCACGAAATACACGATGGACATAGGAACCGAGGTCGGGCTCACATCCGAAATCAACCTCGGCGGAAGATGGCGAATGAACCTAGGACTCAGCGGCTACTACGGAATAATCTTCGGGGGCCACACTTCTGAATACAACCGACTTTCGTTGAACACGATGTTCAACATGGGCTTCGACCACGGACCACATTCCCTGAAAACGAAGGGAAATTTTGAAACCAATCTCAGCATAGGCGAGGAACTTCTCGGCTTCTATTCACTCGCACAGGGGATGGTCTTCCGCTACGCGATGAACAACACCCTTTCCGACGGACAGCAGCGCCTTGCGGAATACGGGCTGATCGGAGAGGAAGGATCGTCTCAAGGCCCCCTTGCCACGGTCCCCTACTTCATGATGGCGGCATCGCTCCTCGGAGGTTTTTCCGATCCGGTCGCGGATCACCTTCGTTCCAAGGCCTTCTGGGGCTACTTCACGGGATATCTACTCAGAGGAGGAGGATCATTATTTCTCTACGGCGACGCCTCTGCCAGCGGCGGAATCGGAGACTTTCTGACCGCGGCAAGGATGGGGGCATATGCGGCGGCGGGGATAAGCAGCGTCGAGTCGCGACGTTCACTAACGCAGGATCAGATTCTCTTTCGCGAAGAGATAGTCGATCTCGCCGCATTCGGCCTGAATTTTCTTCTGGCCGGAGTCGGAGAGGGAGTCAGCTATTCACCTTTGACCTCCGCAGGCGCGGGCTCGAACATTTCACTCGTGATATCGCCCGGCAGGGTTTCGAAAGTGGTAAGGAGTCGCAGCATCTCAGCCGGATATGCGGTCAAAGACAAGAGGGCTGCGCTTGTCCTTCACAACGATTTCAGGTCATTACCCCTCTTCACATCGCTCGCAGTAATGCTCGGCGGCACGGACAAAAGCCAGGAGATCCACACATCGATGGGTCCGCAGTACAGGCACAAGTACTTCAGGGTTTACGGCGGCCTCGATACGGTGATCCGCTTCGGCAAAGATGCCGGAGCACGCGTCGGCGTCGCGGGCGGCGGGGACGTGATAATTCCACTCTGGAAAAATAGGGAAGACTCCCCCGGCATCAGCTTCGGGCCTAAAGCGTTTAGCGACTTCACCGGAAATTGGGATCTGCTGATAACCGGAGGAACGACCTTCTAGAAAATTCTCGACAAATCTAAAACTATAAGACGCGCTCACTCCCTATAGAGGCCATGGGTTATTATGTACATCGCCACCGCCTTTTCCAGATCCTCATGAAAGCGCCTGCCGCTGCGGATTTTTTCGCGCACATCGGTGGAACTTATATTCGGTATCCTCGATTCGCTGCCGCGCGGAATCTCGATTATTTCAACCTCTCCCCTGATGCGTTCGAACTGATGCCACTTTGAGATATCCCCCCTGATATCGCTGCCAGCAACCAGAAGGAATCTGCTGTCGGGATCCCTTTTTTTCAGCCGTTCGATCGTCCGAAGGGTTATGCTGACCCCTCCCATTTCACGCTCTATGTCGCTGACCCTGATAGGAAAGGGAAGAGGTGAAAGGGCCAGATGGAGCATCGCCAGCCTGTGCTCGAATTTTTCGAGCGATTTGGAAAAAGGATGGATAAAGCACGGGACGACTATCACCTCGTCAGCCAGCCCCCTGTCAAAAATCCACCTGCATATTTCGGTATGGCCGCGATGAGGCGGATTGAACGAACCCCCAAAAATTGCGACTCTGTTCCTCACTCCTCCCCTTTCTGAAGCCCCACGCCTGTGCAAAGCGTCGGACAAAGAAGAGGGCTTGCTAAGCGCCCTCCGCACAATTAATATACGCCGCCGATATGAAACTCAACCGCGTAATTATAGTTTTCAAAAACCCCGGGCGGGTCGAACGTGAGAACACGCGTTTCGAGGGAAGCCCGGATTTCCCCGTAGAACATAAAAAAACCATCGATGCGGTCCGCAGGGCCGTTGAAGAGATGGGGCTTGCCTGCGATCTGATCGAAAGAGAGTGCATGCACGCAGGCCTCCCTGCCGACCTCATCGCCACCGTCGGAGGGGACGGGACATTTCTTATAGCATCGCAGTTCGCAGGCGAAATACCCATGCTCGGCATAAATTCGATGCCCGGATATTCGATAGGTTTTTTCTGCCGCGCCGACATCGACAACGTACATGACGTCCTCAAGGAAATAGCCTCCGGAAAGCTCGCACCAAAAAAACTGCAGCGGATCGAGGCATCGATAGACGGAGTCCCGGTAAAAAACCTCGCGCTCAACGACATACTCTTCGCGAGAAATTCTCCCGCAGAGATGTCTCGTTACGTGATAAAAGTCGGTGGAGAATCGGAGCATCAAAGAAGTTCCGGAATCTGGATATCGACGGGGGCTGGATCGAGCGCGGCCATACTCGCAGCAGGTGGCGTTCAACTCGATGCAGAATCTCATGAGCTCCAGTACCGCGTGAGAGAGCCGTATGCGGCTCAGATGAAAGATTATAAACTCTTGGGCGGACTGATAAATCAGGATGAACCTTTTGAAATAACCCCGCTGAGGGATGCCTACATATTCGTCGATGGCTCCTGCATAGTGCATCCCGTAAGGAAGGGGCAAGTCCTTTCCGCAAGGAGATCCAAATCACCGATAAAAGTATTTTTGTAATCCAGAGTTCTTCTTCTCCAGTCACGAGTCACGGTTGTTGCGGGATCCCCGATTAAAGCACTCGGGGATGACGATCTTCTCATCATTCGGGGATGACAACCTTCTCGTCACTCGGGGATGACGACCTTTACCAGTTACGGCTTTCAAGGCATCTCGACAATCATCGCCGTCGCCTCGCCTCCTCCGTTGCAGATGGCAGCAAGCCCGCGTTTTTTACCTGACTTGCGCAGGGCGTGAATCAGCGTAACCATTATCCGCGCGCCTGATGCGCCTATCGGGTGACCCAGTGCCACCGCTCCGCCATTCACGTTCACCAGGGCTGGATCGAGCGAAAATTCCTTTATCGCAGCCATGACAACCGCGGAAAAGGCCTCGTTGATCTCGAAAAGGTCGATATCGGAAATGGAAAGATTTGCCTTTTTCAGCACCGCCTTGATCGCTCCGACCGGTGCGGTTGTAAACCACTCCGGAGCCTGCGAAAAACTGGCATGAGCGATTATCGAAACCATGGGTTTCAGCCCCAGCTTCTTCGCCCTCTCTTCGCTCATCACCAGAACCGATGCGGCACCGTCAGATATCGAACTCGCGTTTGCCGGAGTGATCGTACCGTCTTTCTTAAACGGGGCCTTGAGGGTTGGAAGCTTCTCGAAGTTGACACGCGAAGGTTCCTCGTCGGTATCGCAGATCACGGGGTTCCCTTTCCGCTGGGGAACTTCCACTGGAGCTATTTCCTCCTTGAATAAGCCATCCGCAATCGCCCTCTGCGCTCTGTTATAGCTCTCTATCGCATAGGCGTCCTGCATCTCGCGAGTGAATGAATATTTTTCGGCACAAAGTTCCGCGCAGGTTCCCATGTGCGTATCGCTATAGATATCCCACAGCCCATCGAAGATCATCCCGTCCACGAGTTTGCTGTCGCCCATCCGCAAACCTCCGCGAGCATTCGGCAGATAGTAGGGAGGATTGCTCATCGATTCCATTCCGCCTGCGACGACTATCTCGGCATCTCCTGCGCGAATGGTCTTATCCGCCAGCATTATGCTGACGAGTCCGGAGCTGCAGACCTTGTTGACCGTGAGAACCCCGACCGAATCGGGAAGATCGGCGGCAAGCGAGGCCTGCCTCGCTGGCGACTGCCCCAATCCGGCGGGAAGCACGCAGCCCATTATCACACCATCTATAGATGAAGGATCGACCTTTGACCTGTCGCAAACCGATCTTATGGTGACAGCTCCGATATCAGGAGCGCGAAGCTGAGAAAGCGCGCCCTGAAAACTTCCGATCGGAGTTCTTGCCGCTGAAACGATAACCGTGCGTGTCATAATCTCCTCCCATTTGAATTTTTAAAAATCCTCCTTACTGCGAATCAAACCCTTTTGGATCATACGGGAACTGCTCGGCAATCGATTCGAAGGCCTTCTTCGCCTCGGCGGAGAGCTTCTTCGGAGGCACTACCTTCACGATCACGTACTGATCTCCGCGCTTGCCTCGCTTTCCCAGAACCGGAGCCCCTTTGCCGGAAAGGCGGAATTTCTGTCCGCCGGCCGTCCCAACCGGGATCTTCATTTTCGCACTGCCTCCGGTTGTCGGCACCTCGACACTTGCTCCCAGGACCGCATCGTAGATCGTCACGGGAATCTCGGTATAGATATCGGCCCCCTCCCGCCAGAAGAGCGGATGCGGCGTCACATGAATCCGTAAATAGAGATCGCCATCCTTCCCACCGCCAAAACCGGGCTGGCCCTTGCCGCTTATCCTGACCTTCGAGCCGTTGTCCACACCGGCCGGAATTTTTACGGTGAGATTTTCGGTCCTATCCCCTCGCCTGATCGATATTCTGCGCTCGGTTCCTTCTATGGCATCATCAAATGATACCTCCACATCCGCGAAGGTATCCTGCCCGTTTACCGTGGGCTGATAGGAAGACCTGCGCGCATCGCCGGGGGAGTACGTCTTTCTTCTAACCCCTCCCATGTTGAAGAGGTCGCCGAGGATATCTCCGAGGTCTCCAATATCTCCGAAGTTTATCTGGGAAGGATCGAAACCCTGCCCGCCCCCCGTGCTCTGCCATCTGAATCCGCTGAAATCCTGCCCGGCGCCATCGAATGCACTGCCGAACATATCGTATTTCTTGCGCTGCTCGGGATCGGAGAGGACGTTGTACGCCTCTGATATCTCTTTGAAACGTTCCTCAGCCCCCTTCTCCCCCTTGTTGACGTCGGGATGATACTGCTTCGCGAGCCTGCGATAGGCCTTTTTTATTTCATCGACGCTCGCCCCGCGGGGGACGCCCAGAACCTGATAATAATCTTTCATCCAAGCACCTCAGCCGTTCCCCTTAGCTAAAGTTATATTTTTCTGCGCCTGATATTTCCCCTTTTTGTCCGCGTAGGAGAGGGCGCACGCCTGATCGGACTGCAAAAAAAGAATCTGACCCATCCCCTCACCAGCATAAATTCTGGCGGGAAGAGGAGTCCTGTTAGAAATAGCTATCGTGGCGTGCCCTTCCCATTCCGGCTCGAAGGGTGTCACGTGGATATCGACGCCGCAGCGGGCATAGGTGGACTTGCCGAAGCAGATGGTGACCACGTCGCGCGGGATTCGGAAATATTCTATCGTCTTGGCGAGAACGTAGCTGCCCGGGGGAATGTCGCAAAATTCGCCTTCGTAATCGCGAAAATTCCCCGACGAATCGGCCTTCGGGTCCATAACAGCGTTCTGTCGCGGCTCAAAAATCTTGAATGTTGGGCCGATCCTGAAGTCGTAGCCGTAGGAAGAAAGCCCGTAGGATATCCCCTCCCTCACCTGTTTTTCCTCGAAGGGCTCTATCATCCCATTTTCCGTCGCCATGCGCTTTATCCAGCTGTCGGACTTCACCGCCATAAAAACTCCTTGTTTGTTTCTAAAATGTGGATATTGAAGCGCCTTATATACGCACCTTATCGGAATGACAAGCTTTACCATCCGTTATCACGAGGGGCGGGGATGCCGGATATCCGGCACGCCGGGGGCGGAATAAGAGATGCAAAACTGTAACCAGTCGCTTTCAAGGAATCGAATTATACTCCCGACCGCCCTCATCTGCACTTTCATATATATATGTACGATCACCATGGCGATCTCAACCCCCGATGTAACTCCCCTCCTCTGGCGTATCCCGTGGAGGACCTCCTTCATGTGGAAGAGTGAAAAGAAACCCCTGAGAAATTACGTTCCTATAAGTGAGATATCCCCTCACCTTCGCACCGCCGTCATCCTGGCCGAGGATGACCGCTTCGAGGAACATGAGGGGGTTGACTGGAAGGCGATAAAAAAAGCAGCGGAGATAAACATGCAGCGCGGGAAGTTCAGCCGCGGCGGCTCTACGATCACGATGCAGTTGGCAAAAAATCTCTACTTGAGCCCCGACAAGAACCTCTTTCGCAAGCTCAAGGAAATACTGATAACCTTCAAACTGGAAAACACGCTATCCAAGGAAAGAATTCTCGAGATATATCTCAACGTCGCCGAATGGGGGAACGGAATATTCGGTGCGGAGGCAGCGGCAAATCACTATTTTGGAAAGAAAGCCAAACATCTTTCCAGGCATGAAGCGGCATTTCTCGCGGCGATTCTGCCACGTCCAAAATTCTACGACCGAAATCGCGGCGGCCCCTACCTGCAACGCAGGATCTCATCGATAGAGGGACGGCTGTAACACCCGTGACTGGTGACTCGCAACTGGTTAACGGTCGGAACCCCGCGTTAGCGGCGGCTTACAGCATGCGGGAATGACATTCATTGTGTCATCCCCGAGTGACGAAAAGGTTGTCATCCCCGAGTGCTTTAATCGGGGATCCAGCAACGACCGTGACTGGTAACTCACTTCTAGATTCTAGCTTCTTGATGTTTTGGTCGATGGTCAATCGTCCATGGTCGAAGTTATTGTTACAGCTAACTTCTCAGAGGTTCCTTAAAAAAAGCCATTTCAGATTGTCTCCGAAATGGCTTCTTCTTCTACTTGGCGTCCCCACGGGGATTCGAACCCCGGTCGCCGCCGTGAAAGGGCGGTATCCTAGGCCTCTAGATGATGGGGACGTTTAATACAGCCGATAGTGCTTAGTGAGTAGTGTTTAGTTACCGTTTATTCCCTATTGAATGCTTCAAACCTTTGAGCATTTTAATTACTCCTAAGTTCGCATATCGTAATTTTTCTAATTTATCAACCGCGGTGCCCAAATTCTGCAATGTAGCGATCCAGTGATCCAATTCTATTGCAGATCTTATGGATATATTCCAATATCTGATGAATTCCTTTCCTTCGTAGCTGTCCTAGCCTTACGCAACATTCGCGCCTACGGATGATATCGCACTAAATAATTGTTTGACGATATGCTGGATTGGATAGCTATTCGGTAATTTTTCAAAGAGCGATAGAGATTCTTTTATGCACTCCTGATTCACCTGCCAAACCTTCAATTCTTTATACGTACCCAATCCGGGTCCTCCCAACTAAACACTAAGCACTATCAACTGCCCTTACTGTGAGCCGCCCGAGGCTCGAACTCGGGACCACATCCTTAAAAGGGATGTGCTCTACCAACTGAGCTAGCGGCCCAAAAACCCTTATCAAATAGCGAGGCTGCAACAAAAAGAGCCTTCAAAAAGTCGGCGGAACCTAGCAGATGACAGTTGTCGTGTCAATTGCCCTAAGCCCCTTTAAACTCATTTTTTGCTCTTAAAGGAGGGCTTTCAACCTCTTTTTGATTTGACAATCGTCAGCCGATACTTAAAACTTCGCCGAAATTTTTTAAACATAAAAAGGAGGGGGTATGGCGAAGGAAACATTGGTAGTAGTTTCGAAGGTTAAGGATTTCGTGAAGGAACAGGGTCTGCAGACCTCGGAAACAGCGGTGGACGCTATTTCTGACGCGGTCCGCGAGCTTCTTACGAAGGCCATCGAAAGGGCGAAGGCCAACGGCCGTCAGACGATAAAGGACCGCGATATCTAGTTTTTGAAATGGCGAACTGCCGGAAAGGCCTCGCATCATGCGAGGCCTTTTTTTTAGGGAGGCCTCCGATATTTGACCAAGGATAAAAATTCGAAAGTGAAGGGTATGACTTTAAGTAACCTCCGAAAAATCAGCAAATTCAGGGCGACTCTAAAAGCTGTGCGCTTGTCATCCCCACAACAACCGTGACTTGTGAGTGGTGAACGCTTGGAACGGGATTCCCGCTTACAGCATGCGGGAATGACGGCGTGATTGTCATCCCCGAGTGGTGTAATCGGGGATCCCGTAACAACCGTGAGTGGGAAAAACAGAGCTATCGGATGTTAGAGATGATCCGCCTCGCCGTATTCACTAAATCATTCCTAGCCTCAGGACTCCAGCTCACTTGGGAACTCCTTCCTTGACGGGAACTGGTGGTTCTGGATCGTGACAATGTTTTATTGGATACTGCCCTTACTGGTTGTGAATCAGAAGGAACTACGGCAGTGGTTGTGGTGGATTCAGAAGCAGCAGTTTGACCAGTGACGTCGGCGACTTCAACCTTCCCCCCCCCTCCCCCGGTTTCAAAAGCCCAATCAACCCGTTCACATCCATCCCCTCAACCCCTTTTCGATATGCAGGTCTTAGCGTAAGTGTAGTTTTAGAATTATCTGAGGATAGAATATTCCCCGTCGCCCCTTCGAGGGGAGAATATTGTCCTAGTTTGCCACCATCCTCCACGCACCAAGTCCCATTACTATCATAAAAAACTACATTTAGATTATTGGCTTCGACACTATCGGGCCATTCACTAACATTAAACGCCTGCGCTGTTACGACCCCTTTTGTTTTTTTATCCCCTTTCGGAATCCTAGTTAGCTCAACCTCCTCCCCCTTGCCATAGACTCTTTTCTCAACCACTTTCTTCGCCTCCTCCGCACTCTTGCCAAGAATTTTGGTGAGGTACCACTCGGCAAAATCCCTGCGCCAGAGCTCCCCTCCAGAGCTCGGGAGGGATCTTAAAAGTTCTTTGGCCTTTTTTACATCGCCATCTGCCTTATTTTGTATGATTGTTAACAATTGGCCTGCATTATTCTCACCGTATCCCTTATTATCGGCGATCGTATCCTTAAACTTTGCATCATCGATCGTTTCGGAGGGCTTGGCGCTCGCATCTATGTTTAGACTGTTGGAGCCTCCCCTTTGCGCCGGCGGCGGGGGAGCGGAGTGAGCCGGCGCGGCACCGCTAAAGTTCGGCGCCTCAGGCCCCTGCATCTTCATGAATTCGGCGACGGGATCATATGAAAGCCCCGGCCCCTGCTGCTGAGCTATCAGGCTACGGGCGTTCTCCGCAAAAAGTTTGGAAAGCTGGCCCGACCCCGCAGCTATCATGCTGGCCGCGGGAGAGTCGCCTGCGCCGAACATAGCGAAGTTGGATTCTCCAAATGAGCTGCCGATGCGCCCGGTGATAAAATCCTCCGCGCTTTTCGTTACGTTCGAAAGGGCGCCCAGAAATCCGGCAGGGTTATGAATCATCCCATCTTCAACTCTAAATCCGCCAGATAAAGCCATAGTCCCCTCGCTTCCCTAACTAGCCGCGAAGCATGTTGCCGCCATAAGGCGAGCCGAGCATGTCCGCGAGTTTGATTTCATCCTTGAGATCGCCGATCAGGCGATCCTTAAGCCCCTTCGCCTTGAAGAGGTCGGATATCTTTTCCGTGAGCTCCGAATTGAGCTTGGCTATCTCCGTCAACCGCGTCTTTTTCTCTATCAGCCGCCCGTAGAGCTGGGCCTTGGATTTCACCATCTCCACGCCGGGGTGGGAGGTGTCGAATTCGCTATAGACCACAAAGCTCGGGTCGCTTTCCGGAATCGCCCCTGCTTCCACCCCCTCTGCTGATGCCGCTATTCCCGCGGGAGCGGAGACCGCTTCATCCCTATTTTCCCCCTCTTCGCCGGTGCCGGAGCCAAAGCCTCCTAGCATGGCGTTTAGATCGCGCGCAGCATTCGATCCGCCGGCGTAGGCGATCGATCCACTCCCTTTCGATGATCCAGTTTTTCTTTCGGAGCCCTTTTCCCCACCCTTGCGGCCGGTTTTTTTGTCGGATTCGCCGGATTTGGAGGGTTTCGCGACATCCTGTGTCACCGAGGCCGCTAGAGCCCCTTCAGCGCGGGCCGGATCGGCGCTCTTTGGAATATCCTTCGCATCCACAGCAGAAGTCAGCTTAGCCGCGGATTTATTCCCCTTATCCGATGCCCCTCTTCCCCCCTCCTTTTTTCTGCCTGTCTGGTGTTCGGGTCCCTTATCACGGATGGATGGGCGCGCCCCCCGATCGGCATTCATCCCCCCCTGATTCGGGGCCTTTTGGGGATCTCCTACGAACTCGGTTCTAGCCGATGGCCCCTTGTCGAGAATGGGGTTTCTGGTCGCCGTAGCGGCCGGATCGAGAGCCTTTGCCTGCGCGGCCGGCATCTTTGTTTCGAGGCTTTTAAGGTTTGCGGCATCGGCCCTGTTTTTCAGGAACTCCTTCGATGCCTGCGAGCTTTCGGCAGCGGCGCGGCCATGGCTTTCCAGAGGAGCCCTTTCAGCCCTCTGATTATCCCCCCTCCCCACATCTATCTCGGGGCCTTTTAAAGGCGCAGCCGCCCCCTCCCTTCTTCTAGAGGGATCGGGAGGGGAAGAATTAGCCATATCCATGGCTTTAGAGGCCTGTGAGCCCTCCCTGACGGCGGAGCCTTCGCGCTTTTCAGCCAACTTCTCCGAGGTGCTCTTCTTCGATTGCTGCCAGCCATCCCCAAATTTTTTGATTCCAACCTCGCTCATCTCTTGGGACTCCTCTCACCACCTGCGCCCGGGGTTCAATATATGTAACTAGTTGTATTTACAGCTTATTACATAATAACTCCCGCCGGGACGGGGTACTTCGCCACTTGACTATGCAATTGACAAGCCAAGCGGAAAAATAATGAAGTCGATTATAGATATTCGATTTAATATATTGATTTATATAAACTTTAAAAGAAAACCCCCGGAGGGATGCGAGTTGCTCCGTCTGACGGATGAAGGGGCAGCTGGTGACTACCGTGACTCGTGACTGGAGGAAAATCGGGAGCGAAATTCATCTATGCGTGAGATCGATGACTCGACCTGTTGCCGCATGAGCTCGCCGGATGAAATCGCGCCCGAAATGGAATCGAAAACACGGTTCTCCAGCACAAGGTCTCCGGAACAGACCAGCACGGCGTCATTTCCGGCCGAAATCGCCATCGAAGCGGACTTCTCAGGGGGATGGCTGTCCGAAATCCCCTTCATCTCGAGGTCATCGGTGAGGATCAGCCCGCGGTATCCGATCTCGTTTCTAAGGAGGCCGGTTACGATCGACTTCGATATCGAAGCGGGAAATTTCGGATCCAGCGCAGGAACGAGGATATGAGCGGTCATGATTGAAGCAACCCCCATCCTTGCGGCAACATGAAATGGAATAAGCTCGCATTCATCAAAGCGCGCGCGCGAGTGCCTGAGAACGGGGAGCGCCAAATGGGAGTCGAGGTCGGTATCCCCATGCCCCGGAAAGTGCTTGCCGCAGGCCCCCACTCCATTTTGCTCGAGGGCGCGAATGAATTCAGCACCGAGATCGGCGACCACGGCGGCACTCGCAGAAAAGGCGCGATCCCCTATCGCCGGATTTTTCGGATTTGTCGCCACGTCGAGAACGGGCGCAAAATCGAGATCGATCCCGAGCTTCGCCATTTCACAGGCCGCCTTCGAAACGAGTTGCTTTACGGAGGCGCGCGGCTCTCTCATATTTTCATATTCGGCGGCAGGGGGAAGCTTAGGAAAGGGGGAGACCAGCCGACGCACCCTTCCCCCCTCCTCATCCACTGAGATGATGAGGTCATTTCCCCCCTCACTGCGAAGGTCGGCTATAAAACTGCGCAGCTGTGAAAGGGATTTCACATTCCTTGAAAAGAGGATGACTCCCGCAGGACGGACTCGCCGCATAAACTGGGCAAGTTCCACGGTCATCGCGGTGCCAGGTACTCCGACCATCATCAGCTGTCCGGCCTCCTGTCGCATATAACCTCCGATAATGCCGAGCATGAATAGCTGTTTTCGAGTAAGAGGAAGAAACTAGAATCTAGAAGTGAGAAGCGAGATTTCTAATCTCCGCTTTTTCTAGCTTCCAGCCTCTCGCTTCTAGCTTCTGTTTTTCCCAGTCACGCTTGTTACGGGATCCTCGATTACACCATTCGGGGATGACACCATGAATGTCATTCCCGCACGCTGTAAGCCGCCGCTAACGCGGGGCAGGCGGGAATCTCGTTCCAACCGTTCACCGCTCACCAGTCACGAGTCAGGGGTGCTATCTGTTCTTCGGCGCGAGCGCGTCGCGCAGTCCGTCCCCCAGAAAATTGAAACCGAGCACGACGAGCATTATGGCCACGCCGGGATATATCGAAAGATGCGGGGCTATCAAAAGATATTTCGTCCCCTGATCGAGCATCACCCCCCAGCTCGCGGCATCGACGGGAACACCGAGTCCAAGAAAGGAGAGCGAAGACTCGACCATTATCACCCCCGCCATGCCGAAGCTGGCGTTCACGAGAATCGGACCTATCATATTCGGGAAAAGGTGCCTCAGATAGATGCGCCATTTTCCGGCGCCGATCGCCCTCCCTGCTGCGACGAACTCGCGCTCCCTGAGTGACATCGTCTGGCCGCGCACGAGGCGAGCAAAGGTAACCCATCCCTTCAGGCAGAGGATGAAGATCACATTCACGATCGAAGGCTGAAGAAAAGCGGCGATGGCTATCGCGAAGAGAAAGCCGGGGAAGGCCAGAAAAACATCCGAAAAAAATATGAAAATTTTGTCGGGGATACCTCCGGCGTATCCAGACCACACCCCTATGAGGCTACCCAGAAGCATGGAAACTGCGGTGACCACAATCCCTATCCCGAGGGATATGCGAGCGCCATAGATGATGCGCGAAAGTATGTCGCGTCCATCGGCATCGTTGCCGAGCGGATATTCCAGCGACGGGGCTGCAAAGGCCATGTCGAGATTGTATTTGCCCGGATCGTGAGGGGCGAGCCACGGGGCGAAGATCGCTGCGACGATCAGGATCGCGACAAGCACCGCACCAATTTTTGAAGTCAGAGTTTTCATCAACCTCAGCCTTAGCCTGTTTTTTAGGTCAATGGTCTATACACCAGCCGCGGTCGTTGCGGGATCACCGATTACACCATTCGGGGATGACAACCTTCTCGTTATTCGGGAATGACACCATGAATGTCATTCCCGCACGCTGTAAGCCGCCGCTAACGCGGGGTTCCAACCGTTCACCAGTTACGAGTCACGGCCTTTATATCCTCACCTTCGGATCCGCAACCTTGTAAAATACATCCGTCGCCGTATTTATCAAAACGTACGCAAAGGAAATAACTATGATACACCCTTGCACCACCGGATAATCTCGCCTTGCAATAGAATCCAGCAGAAGCATTCCAAGCCCCGGCCAGTTGAATATCTTCTCCGTGATTATCGTCCCTGCCAGAAGGGCTGCGGTCTGCAATCCGATTATTGTGATTATCGGATTCAAGGCATTCCGAAGGGCGTGCTTGAAGATGACCCTGCATTCGGAGAGCCCCTTCGCGCGCGCGGTGGTCACGTATTCGCGAGAGATCTCCTCTATCATCGAGGAGCGCGTCAGTCTCGAAAGCATGGCAGCTAGCGCAGCGCCAAGCGTTACGGATGGAAGTATCAGGGATGAAAGGCTCTCGCGCCCGGAGATAGGAAGCCAGCCTAGCTTCACCGAAAAGATAAGTATCAGAACCGGCCCCAACCAGAAGTTCGGAATCGATATTCCGAAGAGAGATACGAACATGGCCGACTGGTCCCAGAAGGTCCCCTTCTTCACCGCAGCAAGGATGCCTGCAGGAATCGCTATTGCTACTGCCACGAACATCGCACAGACCGAAAGGATGAAGGTGGAACCGAAGCGGTCGCGGATATAGGATGTAACAGGACGCTTGTCGTAGATCGAATTGCCGAGGTCGCCAGTAAAAAGCCCTGCCAAAAATCTTCCGTACTGCTTTGCAACAGGCTCATCGAGATGGAGATTTTTGATGAGCTCCGCACGATCGGCCTGGATCGCGTTATCCCCGAGTATCAGATCGACCGGATCTCCGGGGATTGCGTGGATGAGAAAGAAGACGATAGTCGAGACCGCCAGAAGAACAGGCAGCGCGGCGAGCAGTCTTTTTATGATGTACACAAGGACCATTTCATACCTTTCAATTTGTTCAAGTCACGGCTTTTACTGGATCCCCGATTAAAGCACTCGGGGATGACAACCGTAATGTCATTCCCGCACGCCTTAGGCGGGAATCCCTTGCCAGCCGATCAACTTAACCTTAGCCTCAACCTGAACCTGTTCTTCCGCCAGTCACCATTCACGAGTCAGCAATCACCTTTTTTTCTTCTCCACCCCTACAAGCGTATGCAGGTCGCCATCGGGACGAAGCGTTACGCCGATGAGATTATCCCTGTAAAGCACCACATTTTTCTCGTACCAGAGCGGAAGGTATGGAAGATCCTGCAAGAGGATTTGCTGCACCCGCGCATAGATCTCCTTGCGCCTGGCGCGATCCATCGTCACCCTTCCGAGGAGCACCAGATCGTCCACCTCAGGATCGCTATACCTGTTCCTGTTGACTCCCTTTGGAGCGAGCTGGGAGGTGTGGCAGATGTCATAGAACATATCGGGCTCGGTGAGCAGCGACCATGAGAGCGAATACATCTGAAAATTTCCCTTTCTGATATCACCGTAGAATTTTCCCCACTCGTAAGGCTCGACGCGAACTCCGATGCCGACATCGCCAAGCTGATGCGCTATCATCTGTGCTATGTCGATGCGCTCCTTTACCGTCGAGGTCTTGTACACGATTACAAAGCGCTTCCCGGGGCCATCTCCATCCGGATCCGGAAAACCGGCCTCGTCCAGCATCCTCTTCGCCTGCGAGGGATCGAAGTCGTACCCCCTAAGCTCGCTGTTATATGCCCAGTTCTCCGGCGCGAGTATCGAGTTGGCTTTCACCGCGAGCCCCTTGAAACGATGCCCTATTATCGCATCCCTGTCTATGGCATGCGCTATCGCCCCCCGAACGAGCCCGTTTTTGAGAATGGGATCGGAAAGGTTGAACCCGAGATAGGTAACAACGACGCTCGTATCCGATTTCATCTTTATAGCGGGGTCTTCCAGAATCTTATCGATAAGCATCGGCGGAATTCCGTTCTGTACCAGATCTATCTCCCCTTTCATGAGCTTGAGGATTCTGACATTGTCATCCTTGATGACGTCGAAGGTCAGCTTCCTGGTTTTGGGAATCTCGCCGTAATATTCGGCGTTGGCCTCAAGCTCCACTATGGAATCGGAAACGAATCGAATGAGCTTGTACGGGCCAGTGCCGACGGGGGCGGTCCCGAAGCCCTCGCCCATCTCAGAAGCGGTCTTTTTCGGGACGATTCCTATTCCCAGAACGGTCAGAAATGGCGCATAGGGCTCCTTGAGTTCTATCCTGATCGATGTCGGCGACAGCACCTCCATAGCCTTGACCCTGTCGAAGGCCCCTTTGAATGGGGAGTTGAGCTCGCTTCCCAGTATCGACTTGTAAGTATACTCCACATCCTCCGCGGTCAGAGGAAGTCCGTTATGAAACTTCACCCCTTCCCTGATACGAAAGATGTAGATCGTCTCGCTCGGCTGCTCGTAGCTTTCGACCAGATTGGGGACGACTTCGAAGTTTGGGGTGAGCTTGAAGAGCCCGTCGCCGATGAGACGGGAGATCATTATCCCGTACGAGTCCGTGGCAAGCCTCGTGTCGAGAGTTACCGGGCCGTTTGGAATACCTACCCTAAGCGTGAAATCCGTTTCGGCGGAGCGCGAGCAGGAGAAGGAGAGGATCATCGAGATCAGGCAGACCAGAAGTCCAAACCGTAACGAGAGAGGCCTCATCATTCCCGCATTCTTTAAACCGCCAGCTGCGGCGGTGGTACGATCAGTCAGATCGCGGGATGCGGTTTTTACGTGATCCCCGATTAAATCATTCGAGGATGAGAAAAAGCCCCCCGGCTTCCGAAAAGGAATTAGCTCCGGATTCGTTTGATATTTACCGCAAAATATCATAGATACCCCCTGCCTGACTCCTGACAAATTACGTGGAACAATGACCTATGTCAAACAGACTCAAAAGAACATTCGTATCAGGGATAACCTTGCTATCGATTGCCGCCGCATCCCCACTCTCGGCGGCCAGTTCCTTGAACCTGAACAAGGCCCTCGGCAATCCGGGCTTCAGCAGGGAGGGAACCGCAATAGCTGTGATAGACGCCGAAAGCGGGCAACCATTGGCGATGCATAATCAGGATATCCCGCTAAACCCCGCCTCCTGTATGAAGATATTGACCGCAGCAGCCGCCCTATCTTCCCTCGGACCGAATTACAGGATGAAGACATCCTTCTATTCAGACCATGAACCCACAGGCGGGGTTATAAACAACCTCTACGTGCATGGTACGGGGGATCCGATGCTGGTCTCCGAGGAAGTTTGGAAAGCGGCGCGTGACGTCCGCGGCGTAGGAATCCAAAAGATCACCGGAGCGATCGTAATCGACGATTCATTCTTCGACTCGCACGAATTTCCCAGAAAGAACGGCAACGACGGCAGGGCCTACGCAGCCAAGACCTCCGCAGCCGCGGTGAACTTCAACGCGATAACGATCAAGGTGGCCCCCGGCGATGGCGCAGGCGCCCCTGCTATCGTAAGCGTGGAGCCGCCGGTCGACTACATCTCCATCGTAAACAAGGTGACGACGGGCGGAAAATACAATGTGGGGATATCCTCATCCCAAAATTCTCATGGAGAAACCTTCCTGCTTACGGGCTCGATTCCAAAAAACGCCGGAGTGCAGGCGATTCACAGAAGCATAAGCGACCCAATAAAATTCGCAGCATCAGCGCTGGCCTTTGCGCTTCGCCAAAATGGCGTCGAGGTGGGTTCAACGGTTCGCCACGCGACTGTTCCGCAGGGTGCGCATTTGATCGCCAGAAAGAATTCGAAGCCCATGTCGGAACTGATTCGCTCGATGAATAAGTTTTCCAATAATTTCATAGCTGAACAGATCGCCAAGCACATGGGAGCCGTGCGCTTCGGAAGCCCGGGCTCGACCTCCAAGGGGATCTCTGTGATATCGGAATACATGCGTTCCATTGGGATCCCACAGGAATCCTTCTCCATCGAAAACGGCTCCGGCCTCTCCGATCAGACTCGCATCACCGCAAACGCATTGGCACAGGTTCTCGCTTCGGCATATAGCGACTTCGCGATAAGGCCGGATCTAATATCCTCATTCGCGATCATGGGGGTCGATGGAACGACTCGCAATTGGAAATTTGCGGACAGGGTGCGAGGAATCGCAAGGACCAAGACCGGAACCCTCGGCGGAGTAAGCACGCTGGCCGGATACGTTCCCATGAAAAGTGGCAAAATAGCAGCATTTGCAATCCTCGTAAATGGACTCCCAAAGGGGGCCGATGCCGCGCACCGTGCGGAGGTTGAAGTGGTGAAGATGATAGCGGAGGCCACGCCGTGAGCAAAGAGAGGTCTTCAAGAATACTGCATGGATTCATCTCCGCATGCCTTGTGGCAGCGGTTGCGGCGTTCATAATCCTGGCGATTCCGGACCACCTTGGACGCGCGGGAATAGGCGCCGGTTCCGCGACGAAGAAAAATTTTCCCTCGGCGAAAAATCTCTCATCTATCGTCGATCTTGAAAAGGAGAAACAGGCGGCTGAAGTAAAGATTGAAAATCCATCCGGACAGCTCGCCTATTTCAAACCTGAGCAGGTCCCGATCCCTCCGGGTCAGGATGCACAGGCGCAGGATTTGACATTGACGGATCCCAATCAGTCTCCAGACGTGGCGGGAGGTAGCGGCGCAGCTGTCGATGACAGCAGCTTTGGAAATGCTGTACCGATTGAGCCGGAACCGACCGAAACCTTTCAGGGAGTCCCCGACAACTTCGTACCGGTTGCGGAGGATACTCCCAGAGGTTCATCCATAACGCTCGTCACGTACCCAAGATCCAGCCTGGCGATTCACGAGCCGCCCGCGCACGTTCTCAGAAGATCTAAGAAAGAATATTCCTGGATCTTCACACCGCCTGAGTTGGAAAAGGATGTGGCATTCTGGAAGGCGATCTATTCCCGATACGACAAGAACCAGGTCGTCCTGCATCATCCCATCTATCTCGATATCATCTATGATGTCGTAGATCTGGGATATATCGAAGGGGACATGCGCCTCTCGGAGCTGGAAAAACAGCACAAAAAGGAAAAACTCATCGAGGAAAAGCGCGAACGAATAGTTTCCATACTGGAAATGCTGGCTCAAAACCAGCGCCTCTCATCCTCTCTAAACGACGAGGAGTGGAGAATCAAAAAGCTCTTTGACAATGTGGGTGATCCGAAAAAATTCCAACGCGCCGCGGAGGAGTTTGGAGTTCGCGCCCAGATTGGACAGCGCGACAAATTTATCGCCGGGCTAAAATATTCAGGGCGATACCTCGGAGAGATCGAAAGAATATACGAAGAAAGCGGAATGCCCCGCGAACTGAGCAGACTCATCTTCGTCGAATCGATGTTCAATCTGAAGGCGAAGAGCTCCGTCGGAGCCAGTGGAATATGGCAGTTCATGCCACAGACCGGAAAATTATATCTGAGAATGAACAAGATAGTCGATGAGAGAAACGACCCGATCGCGGCGACGCACGCTTCTATCAAGCTGCTCAGGCACAATTACAATGAGCTCGGCACGTGGCCACTGGCCATAAACGCCTACAACGCGGGCAGAGGGCGCCTCAAACAGGCCGTCCAGACGCTTGGCACCAAAGACATCGCGAAGATCGTAAAAAATTTCAAACACCGCGCGTACGGCTTCGCATCGAGGAATTTTTTCCCGGAATATCTGGCTGCACTGGAGGTAGCCGAAAACCCGGAAAAGTACTTCGGGCCCATATCATATGACGACCCTCTTCGCTTTGAGATGGTGAGAACCGCATATCACATATCGCTTCCCAGCGTGGCCGGCGTCTCCGGCATACCGCTGGAAGAACTTCTGGAACTGAACCCCGGATTCAGCTCGAAGGTAATATCGGGCGACCAACTCATCCCCATCGCTTATCCGATTAAGGTGCCCGAGGGGAAGGGATCGATATTCATTGCAGCGGCGGCGAGGGCCCCAAAGAGTCAGCGGGGATCCATAAGGCACGTAGTGGCCCCCAACGAAACGGTAAATTCGATAGCTTGGATGTACGGCATCGACCCTACGAGGATACGGCAGGCCAATGCGAATATACGAAGAAACCCATCCAAGGGAGAGATCATAGTCATCCCTTTCGACTGAATAATTTCATTGCCTGCCTTTATCTGGCATGTTAACGAGGCAATCCGATGAAGATCAGAAAAGAGATAGCCGCTATCGTCGTAGCCGCCATGATGTTCCCGGCGATGGGAGCCTCCTGCGCTCGCCAACCCTCTTCCGCCCGCAGCGAAAAAATAATAAAAAGTCACTTCAAGAAATACGGCAAGAAGTTCAAACAGAGCGACTACAATTCGAACCCGGTCGAAAAAGTGGAAGTGATCTCACAGCAGGAGATCCACAAAAAACTCGTGGCGATAGAGGCCTTCATAACCCTTAAGGACGGAACGGTAAAACTCATCCACGCGACCGTTGAAAGGGGACCGGTCGGCTGGCGCTTCGTCTCATGGGAAAACGCAGGCTGATGTCGCTGCCGTCGCTCACCGCCTCAACCATTCCATCCCTGTCGGTTTTTATAATCCCTTCCGGATAACGCCACGAATCCTTCACGAAGGGCCTTACCCAGCGCGGACGTTCGTCTGAAAGAATAACATAATCAGGATCGAGCCTCTGAATCGATCTCTCTATTTTTTCCACATCGTATTTCCCCATCGAAGCGGCAAAGAGAAGCGCATTGGAAGGAACCGGGGCCCTGGCGGAATCTCCCTGCATCAGAATATTCACCTCATCGTGGATGATGTTGAGGGATATGGAATATTCGCCGCGTCTCGCGCCAAAGTCGCGCATCTGGTTTATGAATTCAAACCCCACTCCGGAACGAATTTCGCGCGTCACTTCCGCAGGCAGAACTTTAAGAGCATTGCCCTCCGACTTTATCCACTGCAGGAAGGAGGAAAATTCCGCACCGTCGGCATCGGGGCCGGAAGCCGAACCGACTATGATTTCCTCCGGCGAAAAATTTTCGATCATATAACGAAGCCCCTTGAAGCGCGTCACCTTCGGAGCGGTGACAACAATTGCAGAAAGTCGATGAACCCCCATCGACCAGAGAGCCGGGGCAACGATTCGCTCGCCTATGTCGAAATTTTCCCCGGAATTGCCTCCTCCATCCACTAGGATATCGCTTCCTCCCGGAAGACGAAGCAAGGCCGACTGCCCTTCCCCGACGTCGAAAAAATAAATCCGCAGACGGGTCTCAAAGAGAGGGAGCACCCTCCAGTATAGAGCATCGCCTAAAAGGAGGAGCGCAAAAAACGCAGGCAGGATGAATCTCATCGATCTTCCTTTTAAAATATCGGATGCGCTTATGGATATCAGAAATAGATATAAGAGCGACAACTCCAAAGCGGTGGGAGCGAAATTCAGGATCCCCCACGAACCGTGCTCGGCGGAAAAATTTGAAATCGAGAGAAGAGCCCCCGCCGGAATCGCGACGAGATGCCAGATCACCGCAGCTAACCATTGCGAAAATAGCGCCACGAGCGATGCGATAAATGCAGCCGGAACCAGCGCGAAGGCTGCAACAGGAATTGCCACTATATTTGTAAAAAAACCCAAAAGTGTTACGATCTTGAAGTGGTAGGCAACCAGCGGAGAAACCGCTATCGTGGCTGCAGCGGTTACCGAAGATGTGGATATCAGGGACGAGGCGATCCTGCGGGCCCATCTTGATTTGAAAAACCCAACGCAGCGCGCCTTCAAAAAAATCTCAAAGCGGCGGGCAAAGATGGCTATTCCCAACACCGCTGTCACTGAGAGCTGAAAGGAAATGTCGAAGAGAGAAAGCGGCATAATGAGAAGTATGAGCGCCACCGCAATCGCCAACGTATTGAGGAGATCCTGCCTGCGCCCGACAAGCATTCCAAAGAGATAGACGGTTATCATTATTCCGGCGCGAATCGATGAAATCGAATATCCTGTTATCACCACATACGACCATATCGCAGGAAGCGTAGCTAACGCCGCAATTCTCTGAACCGGCATGCACAGCAAAAGAAAAGAAATCCTACCGATAGAAATTTTTATGAGAAAAAAAATGAATGCCGAGACAAGCCCCACATGAAGACCCGATATTGCGAAGATATGCGATATCCCCGCCGCCGAAAATTCGCGGCGCAAATCGCCGCTGAAGAGATCCTTCTTGCCAAGCGCTACTGCCTCTATCACGCCCCTGCGCTCCTCTGAAATAGATGTGGGTATGGAGGCCGCAATATTGTTCCTGGCCCAGTTAATCGCGCGCTGTAAAATAGAGCTGTCTTCGCCGATGACTTCAAACTGGCCGTAGATCATGCCCGTCGCACCTATTCCACGCGAACCGAGAAATCTTCCGTATTCGAATTTGCCGGGGTTATCATTTTCATCCGAATCAAAAAACCTGCACCTGAAGCGCACCCGTTCTCCCTCTTGGGGAAGAAGCTTCGCCCTCGATGCGAAAAATCTCGCGCGTCCAGAAACAGAGGAAAGCGCCATCTCCGCACATTCACAGTTCTTCAGATCTATATCGGCGCTGCATCCGTTTCGCCTTCGCTGTGGAACTCCGGAAACGACCCCCTCGCAAAGACAAGATACGCTAGAATCCGGCGAAATCCCATCAAGTCCGATTGAGTTTTGCGCATGAATCGATGCGGATGCGCCGATGGCGAAGGATGCGATGAGGGCAAAAGACACTGAGGCCAAAAAATTCCAGCGGAACCACGCACACGCGATCAGCGATATAAATGAAGCAACGCCAAGGACCAGCATTGCACCAAAAAATTCAGAGGGTATGAGTCTGGAACTATACGCGCCAGTCGCGAGCGACGAGGCGAGGAGGAGCATCGGCCGGTATGTATTCCAGCGCGAAGCAGATATCGCTGTAGAGAGCTGAGACTTCCCTTTCGACTCCATCATATCTCTTGCTAGAACGAGAACCGGAGAGAATCAAGGCGAGTTTATCGCGCAACCCCATTAAAAATATTCTCACCTTTTCCGTCGGGCGTTGGTAGAAAAGCTGTATCGCTTTCCGAACATTTATATTGTTTACCCAGAACTCTCCGCTCTGAAGTTCGAAATTTATTCCGCCTGTAACGCGCTCGTATATATTCATCAACCGGGAATGAATCTTCTCCTGAAGGGCTCCCACCTTCGCATTGAACTCCGACATCCCTTTTCCACCTCTCGACCAGATATCGAGCTGGTAAAGCTGCAGACCTCGGGAGACGCCGCAGAGAAACTGGATGTCGCTTCTCTCCTTGTCGATCATATCCTCGATATCCACATCGTTTACGTGGATTCTGCCATTCTCCTCGTAGGTCCACTGCTCGTTGGGTCCGGCCCTGAAGGTCACACGATGATCAAGAGGAAGATCGCTGGCAGAGGTGGTCCTGCCACTTCCGCCTGACCTGCCAACCGCATCGGATTTCCTGAATCTGTTTATAAGGTCGACCATTTTATACCTTGGGGAAAAGAGGGCACAGACCCTCAAATTACTTATCGGCCATGAGGCGACTCAAAGTTGCTTCGTAGTCGGCATAAAAACTCTTTCCCTCCTCATCCTCCTTTAAAATTTCCACAAGCGAGTGAAGGGCGAGAACCTGGGCCTCGGAAAGCTCCATGTTCTTTAAGCTGTGACCTCTGAAGAAGATCTCACCCCTGAGGCGATCAAAATGGATAGAGGCTACCTCACCCTCCATTATGAAGGTGTAGGTCATGCGATCCTTATAGGCCGCAAGCATGCTATCGACCTGCTTTCCGGAAGGATTTCGGACCGGGCGCGCCCGCCCTCCCATCCTCCTCATGATCTCGAGCGGAGAGGAAAGATTCGGATCTGACCTGACTTCCTCAGCTCCAATCTCTTCGTATCCCCTGTTCATTTTAGGATCTCCCTTCTTTCCCGCATTCATGCGTTTGCAGAAAGCATGCCAGAGAGACGTAAAACAAAACCTTCTAACTATATGTTAATTATATCTTTTTCACTTTGAGAGGGCTGCTGGTGCGTCTCAAAGAGGGAAACGTGTGAGACGGGATGGAAGTATTTTGACGCTTTAGCAATCCCTTCCAGGGGGATTCCGAAGGAGAGAGAGACTTTGTATCCCCCCAAAAAATCGCTGGATATCGGACAATCATGCGTATTAAGGGAGTAAGAGCGGAGAGATTTGGAAATACATAGCCTTTCTCTCCCCCGAGGAGGAAATATCGAAACCAGGGAAGGAACAAAATTTCAGAGAATGGTATGGCGGGAGATCGCAAAAATTCCGTTCGGAAAGACGATCAGCTACAAAGAGCTCGCAAGGAGAATCGGTCACCCGAAAAGCTGTCGGGCTGTCGCCAACGCCTGCGGCGCAAATCCGCATCCTGTAAAAATACCCTGCCATCGGGTGATAGCGTCAGACGGATCCATAGGAGGATTTTCGCTCGGCATCGAAAAAAAGATCGCCCTTCTGAAAAAGGAAGGGATCACTTTCCCGCAGCGGCGGCGGAGCTCTTAGCGTTTTTCTTATCCATCCAAGCTCTGTAGGCGAGAAAGACGATCGCGAACAAAATCATACCGACGCTCAGGAGCTGATAGAAATCCGGATAGCTCTGACCATAGAAGATGGCCAGCGCATAAGTCGCTATCAGGCCGGCGATGACGCTTGAGGAACGATTGGCCGGAACCGTGAAGGTATTCTCACGCTTGTCGAGATAGATGAGGGTGCCAAAGATGCCCGTCCCCTGTGAAAAGAGCCCTATCAGCAAAGTATGGATGAAATACGGAGTCTTTGGAAGACCGACGAATCCCCACCACAGCTGACCGGGGACGCTCTCCCTTCCGGAGCCAATGCCGAACAGGGCGATGATAAACATCGAGACGAGGAGCAGAGGCATCGCAATGAGTTGTTCTTCGACGTAGTAGCGCATCTTTTCCGCGTAGTCACTGCTCTTGGCGAAAGTGCTCATCATATATAGCCTGAAGAAATATCCGACCAGATATACGATTATGTCGATGGCACAGACTATGGTCATCGCCGATCCGCCATCACCCATAAAAGCTACGAGCAGCGCGCCCATGCTCAAAGCGGAGGCTACCCACGAGGGCCAGTACACATTTCGCCTTCTCTTTTTCACGATCGTATCGACGATCGGAGCTATGACCAGAACGCCGCCGCGCATGAGGAGCATGGCAAAAACTATGCTCACTCCGCTGAAGGTGTATGCAAGCGTAGTAGTGATGATCTGAGAGGAGGTGCAAATGCCTGATATCACGGTGAACCAACGTGGACGCGGAATGGAATAACCGAGAAAATTAAAATGCGTGGCGTATTTCCACCAACCGGCAATCGTGATTATCACGTATATCGAGATAAAACCAGCAACGATCGCCATCGGCTGGATCTCCACGCCCGTGAAACCGACTCCGTTCATCCCCGCGAAAAATCCGCGGGTGATCATTTTCGTCATCATGGAGTACGGGACATACGAGGCGAAATATCCAAAACAGAGGGCCGCTATCCCAAAAACCGCCAACTTCTTTTTTATTTCACGAAACAGCTGCATGTTGATCTCCTTATTATGATGATAAGAGAGGAGCGTTAGCGAAAATTTCTACCCTATCAATATACCGGCTATAGTCGCAGTAAGACAGGAAACTATCGCGCCTCCGAGCATAGCGCGCATCGCTAGCTTGGAAAGATCGCTGCGGCGCTCGGGGGCCAATGCCGAAAGACCGCCTATCTGAATTCCTATCGAAGCGAAGTTAGCAAAACCGCAGAGCATATACGTACCCATGATCTGCGCCTTGGGCGTGATGGCGCCACTTTCGATCAACGGGGCGAGCTTGGCGTAGGCTACGAACTCATTCAGCGCCAGCTTCGTCCCGAGAAGATTCGCAAGCTCGAAGACATCCTGCCTCGGAACACCCATCAAAAAAGTAAGCGGGGAAAAAATCGTCCCCAGAATAGTCTTCAAACTTCCGGGGAAGTACCCTTCGTACTCCCCGTTGGCCATTAAAGCGCCTCCCAAAAGCGTGCCGTCGATGAGCCTGTCCAGAACGAGGAGAAGCTTATCGATAAAGGCGATGAGCGTAATGAATGCGATAAGCATCGCCGCCACATTGAGCGCCAGATGCAGCCCGTCGTAAACCCCTCTGGAAGCGGCATCAAGGACGTTGCTGCCGACGTCGATCTTCGGCAGGCTGACGCTTCCCGCAGTTTCGGAGACCTGAGTTTCAGGAAAGATTATCTTCGCAACCATGAGGCTCGCCGGAGCAGCCATCATCGATGCGATTATTATGTGCTGCGCAGGAATTCCCATCGCTATATACCCGGCCATGACGCTTCCGGCTATCGTTCCGAAACCGCCGACCATTATAGCGCAAAGTTCCGACATCGTGCAGCGATTGAGAAAGGGCCTTATCAGTAGGGGAGCCTCTGTCTGTCCCAGAAATATATTGGCAGAACAGGAAAGAGACTCAGCGCCGGAGGTCTTCATAAGCCTGGACATCACCCACGCAAAAATTTTGACTATCTTCTGCATGATTCCCAAGTAGTAGAGAATCCCCATGAAGCACGCAAAAAATATTATTATCGGCAAAACCCTGAAAGCGAACTGAAATCCGAAAATGTCCGCCTTCGAAGGATCCACTATGTAACCAAAAAGAAATTTAGTGCCGTGATCGGTGAGCATGAGGAAGGAGGTGACCTTCATGGCAAACCATTGTATCGCATCATTTCCACGTGGCCAGCTGATCAGCAGAAGTCCCATTCCAAACTGGATGGAAAAACCCACTATGAGGGTTCTGAAATTGATCCGTTTCTTGTTATTGGACATCAAAAATGCCAGGGCAAACAGCACGATAATTCCCAGCACTCCCATGTAGCGCTCCATCTCCCCTCCGTTATAGCCCCATCGACGGGGACCAGAATTTTGCTTTTCCCTTCGCCCTGTCTATCTCATCGAGAACACCGAAAGCGCCGAGCGCGATTTCGATCACCCTCTTCTCTCCCGCGGCCATGTCGGCCGGATCTATCCAGACATTCTCGCGCCTGTCCGCAATGACGAGACAGACCATCCCCGCCCTGTGTCCGGCCATATTCGAAAGGGTAAAAAGACATGATGATTCCATCTCAAAGTTGCAGACGTTCATCCGGGCAAGTTTTTTCGGAATCTCCTCATCGCGAATGGGAAAACCGGGGACCTTGCGCCCCTGCAGACCGTAGAAACCACTGCCTGTTGCAGTCAAGCCGACATGATATTGCAAGCGCATTCGATTTGCAGACTCTATCAGAGCGAGGACGACCTCATGATGTGCCACCGCAGGATATCCCTCGAAGACAAAAGCCGTGGATGTATTCTCCAGGCGCACTGAACCGGTGGAGATCACCTGATTGTTAAGCAAAACCCCCTCGCGAAGCCCCCCGCTTGTTCCAACTCTTATGAATGTCGGATTAGCGACGATCTGCGAAAGTTCTATCACAGCGATCTCGGTGTTGTCGGGTCCCATGCCAGTGGCCATCACGCTTATCGGAAGCCCTTTGTACTTTCCGGTGATAGTTACATACTCACGATTGCAGACCGGAGGATTCTTTTCGTCGAAGTATTCGGCAACCTTGTAAACGCGCGCCGGATCTCCGCACATCATTATATAGGGCGCCACCTCGCCCGGGGCGAGCCCTATGTGATACTGACGCCCTTCCGCCGTAGAGGCCAGCTCGGCCGATTTCATCTTGCTCTTCATCGCCATAAATCCTCCAGTCGTTCTGATTGGTTAGATAGCCGGATAGAATCCACTAGTCAACGCGCAGATGGAATTTCTTGAGAAAGCTGTGGCGATGAACCGGCGTGATGCCGTGTAGTCTGATCTCTTCAAAATGCGCCCGGGTTCCATACCCCTTGTGCAAAGCGAAGGAAAAACAAGGGTACTCTTCGGAAAGCCGCGACATGATGCTATCCCTGAAGACCTTCGCCACAACAGAGGCCGCGGCTATCGTGTGAGACTTATCATCCCCTCCGATGATAGGAAACTGTTCGACCGAAATACTGTCAATTTTATAAGGTCCGTCAACCATGACGGCATCGGGTTTCATCGCAAGGCCATCCAGCGCGCGCGACATAGCGAGCAAAGAGGCCTGATGAATGTTGACCCGGTCGATCTCCTCTGGGGAAACAGAGGAGATGGAATAGGCCAGAGATCTATCGACTATCTCAGAATAAAAAAACTCACGCCTTTTGGCTGTGAGCTTTTTAGAATCCCTCAGTCCTTCCAACCTGAAACCCTCGGGAAGAATGACGGCCGCTGCGACCACAGGACCCGCCAAAGGCCCGCGACCGGCCTCATCGACGCCTGCTATCGCAAGAAAACCTTTTTTGCGAAGAAGATCTTCGAAATCAAATGGCGAAGTTTTACTCTCCCGCCTTCTCTTCGGACTGCGGGGCTTCGGCTGCGTCTTCATCCGTTGCGATTCCCCCGTCTTCCAACAAGTATTCGCGCTGACCCTCTTTGATCCTTGCGGCCTTACCGCTGAGCTCCCTCAGGTAATAAAGTTTGGAACGACGAACGCTCCCTGAGGTCACCACTTCTATCTTTTCGACCTGCGGCGAGTGAAGGGGAAAAACCCTTTCAACTCCAACACCGAAGGAAATTTTTCTGACGGTAAAGGAAGAACTGACCCCCGCCCTGCGGCGCTTTATGCAAACACCTTCGAATATCTGGATTCGCTCCTTCTCACCCTCCTTGATACGGCAGTGAACTTTTAAGGTATCGCCGGGTCTAAAGCTGGGACGATCTCCGCGAAGGCCGCTTTTATCGATTTTTTCCATTATGTTCATAACCGGCTCCATCCTCTCTCTCCCCTCCTACGGGGCCTTTAAAGCTCGGGGCTTCTACCCACTTAACCCCTATTTGTCAACTATTTAGCTCGGATGTTTTTTGGATGTACCCGAAAAAGTCTCCCGGCATTCGAACTTTGCGATGAGGTCGGGCCGCCTCTCCGAGGTCCGGCGAAGACTCTCCTCATGGCGCCATCTCTCTATATCTGCATGATTTCCTGAGAGAAGTACTTTGGGAACCGCAATCCCCCTAAAAACCTCGGGACGGGTATAATGCGGATGTTCGAGAAGCCCGGATTCGAACGATTCCAGTTCCGCGGAGGCCTCATTGCCAAGGGCTCCAGGGAGGAGGCGTATCACCGAGTCGGCGATCACCATCGCCGGTATCTCACCTCCGCTAAGGATGTAATCACCGATGGAAATTTCCCTCTCCACCACGAGATCTATCGCCCTCTGGTCTATGCCTTCGTATCTTCCGCAGATCAGGATTATTTGGTCCAGCTGCGAGAGCTCCCTCGCGAGCTTCTGAGTAAAAGGCTCTCCCTGCGGCGCGAGCAGTATACATTGAGAATTCTTTCCACGAGAGATGCCCTCAACCGCTTCGACGAGAGGCCCGGCCATCATCACCATTCCGGCGCCCCCTCCGTAAGGTGAATCATCCACGCTTCTGTGTTTGTCTTTCGAGTGCTCCCTTATATCGTGAGTCTCGATCTCGACGATCCCCTTTTGCCTGGCGCGTTTGATTATCGAATCGGTGAAGGGGGAATCGAACATCTGCGGAAAAATTGTAAGTATGTCTATTTTCATTTCATCTATCCCTGATCCAACATCCCCTCCATCGGGCGGATGGTCATTACTTTTTTCGCAATATCTATATTGCGGATCACTTCGGAGATCGCCGGCACCATGATCTCACTTCCGCGCTTCGCGCCATCGGGAAGAATTTCGTATACATCATTTTCGCCCGCTGTAAATATCCGCACTATTTCTCCTACCTCGATTCCTTCTTCGGTTACGACTTTCATCCCAAGAATCTGATAGCTGTAGTATTCACCTTTTCCGAGCTGAGGAAGCCTTTCTTCCTCTATGAATATCAGGCTGCCGTTCAGCGTTTTCGCCGAATTTCTGTCTGAAATCCCGTCGAAGCGCACGATGGAAAAAGAGCCCTGGGTGCGAAGACCCACGACAGCGAACTTTTCAAATTCGGATTTGCCATCCCTTGACAACAAAAGATGCTCGCCCTTTGAGACCGGGCAGCTTCCGCTAGCCCAGATGACCTGACACTCGCCCTTAAGAGCGACCGCCCTGCCCACCCGTCCGCATTCGACGAGGCCGGTTGATTTATTGGATTTGCTGCACACGGAAACTATTCCAGAATCTCTAACACCGAAGGCTTGCGTATCTTGGTAGATGCAGCGGAAAGGATCGTGCGAAGAGCCCTTGCAGTCCTGCCCTGCTTGCCAATGACTTTCCCAAGATCCTCTTTGGCGACCTTGAGTTCAATTATGTTAGTCTGCTCCCCATCCACCTCGGTAACCTCGACCGAATCTGGTTTATCGACAAGAGCCTTGGCGATCATCTCAATAAGCTTGCTGATCGATTCCTCGGACATACGACTTCCTCCTTGAGGGAATCTCAAATATTTTAGATGTTCTTGATCAGCTTGGAAACCGTCTCGGTGGGCTTTGCACCCTTGCTCAGCCAATAAGCTATGCGTTCCTTATCAGCCACGACACGCTTCTCCTTGCTGCTCACATCATAGGTGCCAACAAGTTCGACAAAGGAGCTGTCCCTCGGTTGACGCTCGTCGGAAACCACTATGTGGTAAAAAGGAGCATTTTTCTTTCCACGCCTTGCCAGCCTGATCTTCACAGACATACTTCCTCCAGAATCTTTTTAATTAACTCGGGTAAAGGGCGAGAGCTGTTATCAAGAAAAGGCTTGTGTAGTCAAGCCTTTAAAGAGTTTTTTCATACCGCCCTTGGAAAACTTCCTCATCATCTCGGAATATAGCTCGAACTCCTTTATAAATCGGTTCAGATCAGTGACTGAAACCCCTGATCCTAAAGCGATTCTTTTACGCCTAGAGCCGTTTAAAAGTTTGGGGTTCGAACGCTCCGACTTCGTCATGGAGGATATCATCGCCTCCTTGCGCCTCAGCTCTTTTTCAAGCGTAACCGGGTCAATTTTATCGGCAATAACCCCAAAACCGGGGATCATACCCATAAATTTCTCCAACGGACCCATTTTTTTCATCATTTTCAGCTGTTCTACGAAATCATCGAAGGTAACTCTGCCGCCGGAGAGCTTTTTGGCTATCTGCTCGGCCTCTCCCTGATCGACGTTCGCCTGCACCTGCTCAACCAGGCTCACGACATCACCCATACCGAGTATGCGCCCCGCCATGCGCTCCGGATAAAAGGGTTCCAGGTCCTCAATTCGCTCCCCGGTGCCAACATATAATATCGGCTTACCAGTCACGGCCTTGACCGAAAGCGCCGCCCCTCCCCTTGCATCTCCATCGAGTTTGGTGAGGACCACGCCAGTAATCTCGAGAAGCTCGTTGAACGCTTTGGCTGCTTTCACGGCATCCTGCCCGGTCATGGAATCGGCGACATAAAGGATCCTCTGAGCCTCGACCTTTTTGGAAATCTCGCTGACCTCATCCATCATCAGCTGATCGATGTGAAGCCTGCCAGCGGTATCTATTATCAAAGTATCGTACCCGAATCTCTCCGCATGTCTTCTCGCCTCTTTGGCGATCTTTACAGGCTTGGTCTTGGGATCGGCATCGATGAAATCCACACCGCATTTTTCCGCCATGATCTTAAGCTGTGAGATGGCGGCAGGCCTGTACACATCGACGGAAACAAGCAGAGGTCTTCTCCCGATCTTCTTGCAAAGGAGGGCGAACCTCGCAGCTGTTGTCGTCTTGCCGCTTCCTTGAAGACCGACCACCATCGTGACGAGAGGAGGAGAAGAGGCAAAATCGAATGGCTGATGCGCTTTCCCGAGCGCGATTACCAATTCGTCGTGAACAATTTTCGTGAACTGCTGGGCCGGCGTGATAGAGGAAAGGACCTTTTCACCCACGGCCTGCACGGAGACCTTTTCGACGAAATCCTTCACAACCGCGAAATGCACATCGGCGGAGAGAAGAGCCAGCTTGATTTCCCGCGCTGCAGCGAGCACGTCGGACTCTTTCAGCTTACCCTTGCCGGACATCGCATCGAAGGTTTTTGAAAAAGCTGTCTTGAGATTTTGGAACAATTCAACCCTCCAAACCTATCTCGGCATTGATAGCATCGGCAATTGCAGCGACCAGATCGCCTATCTGAGATTCGTTTTCACCTTCCACCATCACTCGCGCGATATTCTCAGTACCGGAATATCTGACCAGGAGACGGCCGTGTTTGCCAAGCGTTTCCTCTGTCTTTTTGATCTCCGCGGCGACGCCCTTCATCCCTTCGAAGGGAACTTTCTCCCTGACAGGAACGTTTATTATCTTTTGGGGAAAGGGTTTGAAACTTTCAGCGACCAGCTCCGAAAGCCTCTTTCCATTCTGACGCATGATCGAAAGAACGCGAAGCGCTGCCAGAATCCCGTCTCCCGAAGTAGTATGATGAAGGAATATCACGTGGCCGCTGTTCTCTCCTCCCAGATTGTATCCCCCGCTGCGCATCACCTCCATGATGTATCGGTCTCCGACATCCGTGCGCAGAAGCTTGATTCCTTTTCGGGCGAGCGATATTTCAAGCCCCATATTGCTCATCGTCGTGCCGACGACGGTATCCTTTGCAAGCGAACCCTTCGAATGAAGATGGAAGGCACATATGGCAATAAGAGCGTCTCCATCGACGAGGGCGCCGTTTTCGTCGCACATGATTACCCTGTCGGCATCGCCGTCCAAAGCTATCCCAACATCAGCCCCCTGCTCACGCACTATCCTGCACATCTTCGCCGGATGGAGGGCTCCGCAATCCACATTTATATTGAGCCCGTTCGGCTGATTGAATATCGCATGGACGCGCGCGCCAAGCTCGGAGAAAATGGTAGGAGCCACCTTGTAACCGGCGCCATTGGCGCAATCCAAAACTATGTTGAAACCATCGAGCGTCAGCTGCGTAGGAAAGGTACCCTTGATGTACTGTATGTAACGTCCGCCTGCGTCGTCTATCCTGTACGCCTTCCCCATCTCGAGGGGAGGAACTCTCAACCTGTCGAGATCTCCGCTAAATATCATGCGCTCCATGTTGAACTCGGTCTCGTCGGGAAGCTTGAAACCCTGGTTGTCAAAAAACTTGATGCCGTTGTATTCCACAGGATTGTGCGAGGCGGAAACCATAACCCCGGCTCTCGCGCGCATGCTGTGAGCTATAAATGCTATTCCCGGAGTGGGAAGCGGCCCCACGAGCATGGCATCCACTCCCATCGAGCAGATTCCGGCAACCAACGCCGACTCGAAAACGTAACCTGAGAGCCTGGTGTCTTTTCCTATGACTATCCTCTTGAGCCCTGCGGCATTGCAAAAATGATTCGCTATCGCCTGCCCAAGTTTCACAGCAGTGCAGGAGTCCATGGGATAGCTGTTTGCTATGCCGCGAACCCCGTCGGTGCCAAAAAGTTTTCTTCCGTTGTGATACATATCGCCCCTCTGCCAAACGCTATTCCGATTCGGTGAGCTTCGCCACGACACGGTCGATCACCCAACTGGGAGTCGAAGCCCCCGCTGTTATTCCTATCGTCGTGGCATCTTTGAAATCGTCCATTGAAATCTCATCATCGGTTTCGATGAAAAATGTAGCAGCGCCGCACTCCCTCGATATTTCCGCAAGCCTGTTTGTGTTGGAGCTGTTTCTCCCCCCAACCACCACCATCGCATCGACGCGCCTCGCCAAATCCCTTACCTCCTCCTGCCTCATTCCAGTGGAACGGCATATAGTATCGAAGACGAGGCACTCGGGAAATCTCGACTTTATAAGGGCTACAAGCTGCTCGAATTTTTCTCTCTGCTGCGTGCTCTGCGAGACGACGCAGACCTTCCCAAGGTCGGGAGGAAGGGCCTCCACTTCGGCAGCGGTGTTCACGCAAGCTCCACGGTCCTCCGCAAAACCGAGCAGTGCCTTTACCTCAGGGTGCTCCTTATGGCCGATGATTATGATAAAATAGCCTTTTCTCAGATGGCCTCGAACCGTCCCTTGGATGCGCCCCACGTCCGGACATGTCGCATCGCAAATTACAGCTCCGCACTTCTCCAGCCGTTTTCTTTCTTCAGGCGGAACCCCATGGGTTCGTATCACGACAGTACCGGAGAGCTCGACAGGTATTTCATCTATAACGCAGATCCCCTGTTGCTCCAGCATTTCAACAGCCTGTGGATTGTGTATCAGCGGACCATAGGTATGGACGGGATGATTTTCCGGATGATTCTTGGCGACATCGAGGACCTTGTCGAAAGCCCTTCTGACTCCCCAGCAAAACCCGGCTGAAGTAGCGACTATGATGGTCTTTTTAGTCATTTTCATTTTCTCTATCGGCCTTTTTCGGAAGGGAAGAGGTCTTGGCTATATTATCAAGTATGCCGTTGACAAAGGCGCCGCTTTCGGAAGTTCCAAAACGCTTCGCTATTTCCACGGCCTCGTTGATAGAGACTTTGATCGGGATGTCCACCCTGAACAAAAGTTCATACACTGAAACCCGAAGCACGCTCTTGTCTACGGCTGCCATCCTCGATATTTTCCAGTTCGTAGAATTGTCCGAAATGGAGGAGTCTATCTTCTCGATATTGGAAACGACTCCGTCAAAAAGAACGTTGGCAAATTCCACAACCTCGGATGAAAACTCGTTGCCCCTCCAAAAGTTGTTCCTGACCATGCGAGCATCTTCTCCGCCAACGTCGAGTTGGTAGAGCATCTGAACCACGCATTCCCTGGCTTTTCTTCTAATTCCCATCGTCAGCCTATATTTCTCAGGACGTTGGCCATCTCTATAGCAGCCAACGCGGCTTCGGAACCCTTGTTGCCCTGCTTCGTGCCGGCCCTCTCTATCGCCTGTTCGAGGTTGTCGGCCGTGATAACTCCAAAGCTGATAGGAATTCCGCTGGAAAGCATCGTCTGCGCTAGACCGCGGGCAGACTGATTGGCCACGTGCTCGAAATGAGGAGTCGAACCCCTGATTATCGCACCCAGGCAAATGACGGCGTCGTATTTTCCACTTTCAGCCAGCTTCTTCGCCGCAAGCGATATCTCCATGGCACCGGGGACTTTGACGAGAACCGCATTCTCCAAATCTCCACCGCTTCTGGATATCACATCCATCGCCCCATCGACGAGCCTGGAGGTTATGAAATCGTTAAATCTGCTCACCACGACCGCCATCCTCAAACCCTTCGACGACAGGCCCCCTTCAATTATCTTCGGCATATCATATCCTCCCAAAGCATCCGCTTCAAACCTTCTCCAACAGATGCCCCATTTTTTCACGCTTTGTTTTCAGATAGAACTCGTTGTACTCCCCTGGTTCAATCTCTATCGAAACCCTTTCGACTATCTCTATGCCATATCCAGAAAGCCCTACCACTTTCTTGGGATTGTTAGTCATCAAACGCAGCTTGCGGATTCCCAGATCGACCAAAATCTGCGCGCCAATGCCATAATCGCGAAGGTCGGCTTTAAATCCCAATTTTTCGTTAGCCTCGACCGTATCAAAACCCTGGTCCTGAAGAGCGTATGCGTTGATCTTGTTGTGAATCCCTATTCCACGCCCCTCCTGGCGAATGTAAAGCAGCGCGCCCCGCCCTTCAGCCGAAATCATCTCCAGGGATTTTTTCAACTGCGCACCGCAGTCGCATCTGCTCGAACCAAAAACATCGCCGGTCAAGCACTCCGAATGAACTCTGACCAAGACTGGCTCACCGCTGGAAAGATCCCCCTTAACGAGGGCGATGTGCGCATGCGAATCTATGTCGTTGGTATAGGAAAAAATCTTAAAACCCTCATCGCAAAAGATGGGGAGCTTCGCACCAGAGCTGCGGTGAACCAGGGATTCTTTCCTCATCCTGTATCGAACGATATCCTCTATGCTCACTATGGAAAGGGAGTGCTTCTTCGCAAATTTTTCAAGATCGGGCATGCGCGCCATCGAACCGTCATCGTTCATGATCTCGCAGATTACTCCCGCGCTCTTCATTCCGGCGAGCCTGGCAAGATCAACGGAGCCCTCGGTCTGTCCAGTCCTAACCAAAACTCCGCCTTTTTTGGCGCACAGAGGAAAGATGTGACCCGGCCTGACCAGATCCTCAGGCTTCGCACCGTCGGCGATCGCGGCGAGAATTGTCGTGGCGCGATCGGCGGCTGAGATGCCGGTGGTAGTGCCGTGCTTCGCATCTATCGAAACGGTAAATCCGGTATGAAAGGCGGAGGTGTTTTTGCCGACCATCATCGGAAGATCGAGTTTTTTCGCGTCTTCATCGGTGATGGTCAGACAGACAAGCCCGCGTCCAAATTTAACCATGAAGTTGACAGCCTCGGGAGTAATCATCTCCGCAGCCATTGCGAGGTCGCCCTCATTTTCGCGGTCCTCGTCATCGACGAGTATCACCATCCGCCCCGCCCTGAAATCGGCGAGAGCCCTCTCCACCGCTGCGATGCTGCCAGCGTGCTCTTTGAAATCTATAACGGCCATGATTAGAATCCGTGTTTCTTGAGAAATTCCTCTGTAATCTTCGACCTCTCCGAATACTGCTCGCTGTCGAGAAAGCCAAGTTTCTCAACATACTTGCCGATTATGTCAACTTCTAAGTTGACCTCATCTCCGATGCGCATCGAGTGAAATGTCGAGTTTAGCTTGGTGTGTGATATCACCACCACGCTGAAGGAGTTCCCTCCGCATCTCGATATAGTCAGGCTTACCCCATCCACCGCGATCGAACCCTTTTCGACCATGTACCTGGAAAGGTTGTGCGGAATTTCTATGCTGAACTCCTGAAACCCTGTTTTAGTAATAATATCAATAACTTTTCCAACACCATCGACGTGTCCCTGCACCAGGTGGCCGCCAAAACGCCCCCCCGCCTGCATCGCCCGCTCGAGGTTTACACGCATCCCAGGCTTTAGCTTGCCCAGTGTGGACCTCGAAATCGTCTCAGGTGAGACATCTGCCCAAAAACATTTTCCGAGCCGGGAAGTGATCGTCAGACAGCAGCCATTGACTGAAATGGAATCGCCGACATTGCATCTTTCGATGTCAAATTCGGATGCTATTTCGAGGAGGAGCACATCATCTCTTTTTCTGGCGGAGCGAACCTCGCCAACTCCCTCAATTATTCCGGTGAACACCGCCGCCCCCTCTCACGACCGAACCCTCGATGACAAAGTTGTCTCCAAATCGCTGTATCGAAACGCCGGAGAGTTTCACAACTTTATCAATGCTCGGTATCGCAATACCGGGGAGAAAATCCTTCCCTCCTCCCCCGATGAAAACAGGAGCCATGCAGACCACCATATGGTCCACCAGCTTGCGTTTTATGAAATCGGAAAAAAGTTCTCCACCACCCTCGAGAAGTATGGAAGTAATTCCAAGTTCCCCTAGCTTCTGAAGCATGTGGGGCAGAAAAACGCGCCCCGAACCTGTGGCACGACACCTCATCACAGTGAAGCCATTTTTCTCTATCCAGCGAACTCTTGATGCAGGGGCCTTCGCAGTTGTGGCGAAGATGCAGCTCTGCTTCGGACGGCGAAAAAGCCTCGCGCTGCGAGGTATGTTTAGAGCGCTGTCTACTACTACAGCCACCGGCATGAGGCCGTGCCAATTCTTCAGCCTGACGTTCAGGCGAGGGTCATCCTTGCGGACGGTCCCTCCCCCTACCATCACCGCATCGACCGTACCGCGAATTCTATGCACATAGTTTCTACATTCTTTGTTGGTGATCCACTTCGATTCTCCGGTAGCGACGGCAATCTTTCCATCAAGAGAGAGCGCGGTCTTAGCCGTAACGTGGGGAACGCCGCTGATCATAAAGCGATTGTAACGATCATTCAATTTAACGCAGCTTTCTTCCAGTATGCCGACCGATACATCGATCCCTTTATCCTGCAGTGCCCTGATCCCCTTGCCATTTACGAGAGGATTCACATCCCTGGTTCCGATGAAGACACGCTTGATTCCCGCCGTAGCTATCGCATCGACACAGGGGGGCGTTTCCCCGTGATGGACACAGGGCTCCAGAGTGACATACATATCCGCCCCTCTCGCTTTCGACCCCGCATCCTCTAGGGCATTCACCTCCGCATGAGGCGTGCCCGCCTTTTTGTGGTATCCCTCCCCGACTATCTTTCCGCCCTTGACTATGACCGCTCCCACCATCGGATTTGGTGAAGTTCTTCCAAGCCCCTCGAGGGCCAGAGCCAGGGCCCATCTCATGTAGGATTCCCTTTTGCTCGACATCTCATTTCTCCCTATTGAGAAGCTCGTTGAGCTCTGACATGAACTCGTTTATATCCTTGAATGATCTGTAGACAGAAGCGAAGCGCACGTAGGCAACTTCATCCAACTTGTGCAGTGCAGCCATAACACGGGCGCCTATGACGGAACTCGGCACCTCTGAATCCCCCTGCTCCTGAACCCACCGCTCGATATCGTCGGCCACCGAGTTGATAGTCTCCATAGAGATCGGGCGTTTCTCGCAGGCCTTTTTAACTCCACCGACTATCTTCATGCGATCGAACGCCTCCCGACGACCGTCTTTTTTAACGACGGCGGGTAAAGGCTCCTCGACCCTTTCATAAGTCGTGAAGCGCTTGCCGCAGACCTCGCACTCGCGCCTTCTGCGGATGATGGCTCCATCCTTGGAAACCCTCGAGTCGATGACCTTGCTTTCAACAGTTGGACAAAATGGGCATCTCATCTTTTACCTGTAGAGCGGAAAAGCGTCACAAAGTTCCCGCACCTGGGATTTTATAGATGTCCGCAAGCTCTCGCTGGAAAGATCGGAAATAACATCCGCGATCCAGTTTCCGACGATATTCATCTCAGACTCTTTCATGCCGCGCGTTGTCATCGCAGGAGTCCCTATTCTGATGCCGGAAGTAATAAAGGGAGATCGAGTTTCCCTCGGGATCGTATTCTTGTTTACGGTTATGCCCGCATCTCCAAGCGCAGCCTCGACCTCTTTGCCGGTTACATCCTGGGCGGTCAAATCCAACAGCAGCAGATGGGTATCGGTGCCGCCGGAAACTATTCTGATTCCTCTCTTGGAGAGGGCTTCTGCCAGCGCCCTGGCATTCGCCACCACCTGTTTGCAATAGGTCGTGTAGGCGGGCTGCAGGTCCTCTAGAAATGCCACCGCTTTGGCAGCAATAACGTGCATCAGCGGACCTCCCTGCAGGCCGGGAAAGATCGATTTGTCGACGGCCTTGGCGAATTCCTCCTTGCACATAACCATTCCACCGCGCGGACCGCGTAGGGTCTTGTGGGTGGTCGTAGTTACAAAGTGACAATGTGGAATCGGACTTGTGTGAAGGCCCGTTGCAACGAGCCCGGCGGGATGGGCTATGTCGGCCATCAGGTATGCGCCGACCTCGTCAGCTATCTCACGAAATTTCGAAAAATCTATATCGCGTGAATAAGCCGATGCGCCGCAAACTATCAGCTTGGGCTTGTTCTTGTGTGCAAGTTTTCTGACTTCATCGAAGTCGATCAGTTCTGTTTCAAGATTAACGCCGTACGGAATCACCTTAAAATAAGTTCCGGATATGCTGACGGGGGATCCGTGCGTAAGATGCCCTCCGTGTGAAAGATTCATTCCAAGAAGAGTGTCCCCCGGCTTGAGTATCGAATAATAGACGCAGAGATTTGCCTGGCTGCCTGAGTGGGGTTGAACGTTGACGTGATCGCAGCCAAAAAGTTTTTTCGCGCGATCCCTTGCGAGATTTTCTGCTACGTCGACAAACTCGCAACCCCCGTAATACCGCTTCCCCGGATACCCCTCGGCATATTTGTTCGTCATCACTGAACCGAGCGCGTTCAAGACATTCTTAGAAACGAAATTCTCCGAAGCTATAAGCTCGAGCTTGTGTTCCTGCCTGCCGAGCTCGTCGGATATGGCCCTGGCAATTTCCGGATCAAAGTTTTTTAGGTTTTCCGAAATCACGGTTCCCTCCTTTTTGAAATGTGTCAGACGCAAAGCGAATCAGATTGCGCTTGGCTATCATAGGGTTTCAAAAAGGGCAAGGATAGTAAGGAAGGTAAAAAGCGGTTATTACAGCTCTATTTTGGCTATCCGAGGTTCGTGGCGCCCGCCTTCAAACTGGGTCATCAGAAAAACGTCAGTCAACAGAACCGCCATATCGAAGGCGGTTATCCTAGCGCCTATGCAGGCCACATTGGCATCGTTGTGACGCCTGGCGAGTTCCGCATCGACCTGGTCGCGCAGAACCGCCGCCCTGACTCCGCGATAGCGATTGGCCGCCATGCACATGCCTATGCCGGAGCCGCAGACCAAAAGCCCTCTATCGCATTCCCCGCGGGAAACCAGACCTGATACCTCTTTGGCGTAATCAGGATAATCGGATTTTTCGGCGCTGCGCGGGCCACAATCGATGACAGTTTCGCAGCGCGCCTGCAAATGCTTCTTCAGATGTTCCTTGAGTTCAAAACCTGCGTGGTCTGAGCCTATGGCGATCTTGAATTGCATCAGTTGTTCCTCTTTGAGATCAGGTCAATGGCATCTTGCACGGAGGAAAGATTCTCGGCGATTTCATCGTCGATATCCAATTCAAACTCCTCCTCGAACGCCATGACTATCTCCATGAAATCGAGATGGTCGGCGCCAAGGTCATCTATAAAGGATGACTGCAAGGAGATGTCCTCCTCGGAAAGGCCGAGTTGGTCAGCGATGATCTCCCTGACTTTCCCCGCTACTTGTTCAAGAGGCAGGTTCATGTTTGTGGACTATATCTCCTGACCGACGATTTCGCGGCCCTTGTAAAAACCGCAATGGATGCACACCCTGTGAGGAAGCTTGGACTGCCTGCACTGGGGACATATCGAAAGGTTCGTCGGTTTTCTCTTTGAGTTGGCCGCACGGCGCATATTTCTTCTGCTCTTCGATTTTTTTCTCTCTGGGACTGCCACAGCATTCTCCTTTCAAAAACGTTTCAAAAATAGCGCCCCAATTACATTAATAAAGGGCGCATGTCCAGCATCTAATGAAAATCTCAGCGTTTTTGCCCACCTACCAGCTTTAACCCCTTGAGGGGCGCCCAGCGAGGGTCGACCTCCTTCTCCGCACAGGAACACTTCCCGTCGTTCAGATTCTGACCGCATCGCTGACAGAGCCCGGCGCAATCCTTTTTACACAGGTGCTTCATGGGGATCTGAAGTATCACCTGTTCCCTAATGATATCGGATAGATCGATATAGTCTCCCTCGTAGAAGCCGAACTCCAGCTCCTCGCTGGAGAGCTCCACTTCGCCGTTTTCCTCCCTGCCGAATTCGTCGTCATCGGTGGAGGAGGGAATAAGCAAAACGCTTATCTCCACCCCCTGCCTGCTGTCATACTCGCAGAGGCATCTGTCGCAATCACGGCGGGTGGAATACTCGACATTTCCCTTTATATCGACATTGTCGCCGATCCTCTCGAGTAAAATTTCCGCACTGGCGGCTGCGCCACGAAGATGGGCCTCTCCGACTGCATCGGAAAGAAGATCATCAAGCCAGCGATCCTGCTCTGTAGCGGAGATCTTAAGGCCATCTTGCGGTATGTCGTCTAAAAATATTTCCATATATGAACCTGTATATAGACCTGTTTATTCATCTGCAATTGCGCTAAAATCAACGCACAGCGCCCAAACAGAGCTTAAAACATTTTTCTATTTTTTTATCGGCCGGTTCTTCTCGTCCACGAAGATCTTCCTGGGCTGAAAATTTCTGACCTCAGACTCATCGTAATCCCCATAGCCGCCGATGATTATCTTATCGCCCCGATTTATCAAAAGCGCGGCAGCCCCGTTTATGGATATCGTTCCAGAGGCGGGAGCCCCTTCGATAACATAGGTCACCAAACGTGCGCCGTTTGTCACATCCCATACATGGACCTGCTCATACTCGAACAGATCCGCGGCATCCATAAGGACCCTGTCTATGGTTATGGAACCTTCATAATCCGCAGAGGCATCGGTAACGGTAGCCCTGTGAATCTTTGATTTCAGCATTCTCCTGCGCATAGCGCGGGAACCTATACCGAAGGCTTAATACATGTCAACCGATGGATTATCTTATGAAATCTCTGAAAAGCTAGCTGCAACAAATAACTTCGACCATGGACAAGTGACCATCGACCAAAACCATCGATCGCAGCTGGTCAATGGTCCATTGTCGCTGATCTTTGATCAGCATTTTGTAAGACTGGATTATATTCGAAAATATCGTTATTAAGATTAAAATTACGATGAAGATTAAGATTACGATGAAGATTAAGATTCGGGGATGACAATCACGCCGTCATTCTCGCATGATTTAAGCGGGAATCCCGTTCCAACCGTTCACCAGTCACAAGTCACGGTCGTTGCGGGGATGACAAGCGCATAGCTTTTAGAGGCGCCCTGAATTTGCTGATTTTTCAAAGGTTACTTATAAGTTAAAGAACTTTATCCGGATGCCAGTTTTATATTGAAAGTTGGGAGAATACCTCTTGCAGAAGACCTTTTACAAAGCTAGATCACTGAGTACTATGAATACCGCTGATGAAAAAATAGTGATCTTCGGCTTCGGTGCACAGGGGCGAGTCCAAGCCCAGAACCTCCAAGAAAGCGGCCTCGATGTGACAGTCTCCCTCAGGCCCGAAAGCCCCCGTATAGAGGAGGTGCGCAAGCTTAAACTCACCTGTCGCACCGATCTAAAAAAAGCGGCCTCCGAAGCATCCATATGCGCCATCATGCTTCCGGATAGCCAGCAGGCTGAATTTTATTCCCAAATCCTTCAGGAGAATCTAAGGCCTGGCGCCGCGATCCTTTTCGCGCACGGTCTAGCGGTACACTACGGCATGATCGCGCCAAGAAATGATATCGACGTTATCCTGGTGGCCCCCCTCGCTCATGGAATCGCTGTGAGAGAGGAGTTTCTAGCTGGATCCGGAGTCCCCTGCGCGGTAGCGGTGGCACAGGATTTCACTGGAAGGGCCTTCGATCGTGCGCTCTTTTATGGAAAGGGAATAAGCAAAGATGGGCCCTTCATAAAGTCCACCTTTCGCGAGGAGGTGGAGACCGATCTTTTCGCCGAACAGGTAATACTCTGCGGAGGGCTGCCCGAGCTCATCCGCGCCTCATTCGAAACCCTCGTCTCAAACGGCTACAATCCAGAAATAGCATACCAAAGCTCCTTACGAGAGCTCCATCCGATACTCTCCCTCATGGAAAAACATGGCATAGAGGGGATGAGGAGAAGGATAAGCGACACGGCAAGGTTCGGAGCGGTCACGAGGGGAAAGAGGATCGTCGATTCAAAGACCAGGGTTGAAATGAATAATCTGCTATCGGAAATAAAATCTGGAAAATTCATCGAAGAGCTCAAGAAAGAGACGGCCTCGGGATTTTCGCAGACAGAAAGTTTGCTGGCAGATGACGCCTCCAGCGAATTCGAAAAGGTGCACCGTAAATTTGTAGAGGGAAAATTGAGATGAAAAGAGAGCCGGCGGTAGCAGGGTCTTTCTATCCCGGAACTTTCAGCGCGCTGACAAAAACCCTGAAGCGACTGATTCACCCGGTTGAAAATCCAAAGAAGGTCATATGTGCAATCGCGCCGCACGCGGGTTACGTCTATTCCGGAGAGGTCGCAGGAAGGATCTTTTCAGAGATATCCGTTCCGGAAAAGTGCATAGTACTTTCTCCCAATCACCGCGGCTACGGAGCCCGCGCCGCGATAATGGCGAAGGGAAGCTGGGCAATTCCTACAGGTGAAATCCCCGTGGATGAGGATATATCTTCCTCGCTTCTGCGAGAATCCACGGGGCTACGCGATGACATGAGCGCACATCTGCAGGAACATTCTCTGGAAGTTCAGCTCCCCTTTCTTCTTGCGCGGCAGCCAAAACTCAGAATAGCCCCGATAACGATTTCACTGCTTGGGGCGGCGGGGTGCGCCGAGCTTGCATCTGCCATCGCCAGAGTGGTTTCGAAATGCGACGAGGATATATTGATAGTCTGCAGCACAGACATGAATCACTTCGATGCTCAAGCGGAAACGATGGAGAAGGACAGGATGGCCATAGAAAAAGTCTTGGATCTTGATGCATCAGGGCTTGTTGAAATCTGCTCCAGCAGATCCATAACCATGTGCGGCGTTATCCCTACCGCAGTGGCAATCATGGCATCCCTTGAACTCGGGGCAAAAAAAGCGACTCTGGTCGAACACAAGACCTCCGGCGATGTTACGGGGGATTACACCTCGGTAGTCGGATACGCCGGATTCACAATAGAATAGGATGACCATTTTGCCTTGACGCAGCCCGCTGCTTTCCATACTTAATCTCCCCATGAAACCACGCGTACGATTTGCACCGTCACCAACCGGCTCTCTCCATATCGGAGGGGCCAGAACCGCTCTCTTCAACTGGCTCTTCGCCAGACACCACGGGGGCACATTCATACTCCGTATAGAAGACACGGACCTCGAGCGTTCCACGAAGGAATTCGAGAAATCGATCCTCGATGGAATGAAGTGGCTCGGGATGGACTGGGATGAAGGCCCGTTCTACCAGACGGAGAGGATGAATCTCTACAAGACGCATGTTCAAAAACTCCTCGATGATGGGAAGGCCTACAGATGCACATGCACCCCTGAAGAGCTGGAAGCAAAGCGTCAGCAGGCCCTAGCCGAAGGCCGCAAACCCAAGTATGACGGGAAATGCAGGAACAGCGACTCGAATCCGGATCTACCGGCAGCGATAAGGTTCAAGGCCCCTCAGGATGGCGCCACTGAATTTCACGACATCTGCAGAGGAACGATAAGGTTTGAAAACATAGAGCTCGACGATCTCATCATCGCCAGGAGCGACGGCAGTCCGACTTACAACTTCACAGTCGTAGTCGATGATGTGACGATGAAGATAAGTCACGTCATACGCGGCGACGACCACATCAACAACACGCCGCGACAGGTTCTGCTGTACAAAGCATTGGGTTTCGAAGTACCGGAATTCGCCCATCTTCCCATGATACACGGACCTGATAAAAAGAAACTCTCTAAAAGGCATGGCGCCGCGTCGGTTATCGAATATAAGGAGATGGGCTATCTTCCACACGCGCTGGTCAATTATCTGGCCAGGCTAGGATGGTCTCACGGAGACCAGGAAATTTTCACCATCGAGGAGCTGATCAGGAACTTCGATCTGGATTCCGTTGGGAATTCGCCCTCGGTATTCGATATGGAAAAACTCGGCTGGGTGAACAGAGAGCATATGAACAAGCTCTCCAATAATGAGCTTGCCGACCAAGTCGTTCCATTTTTGGAAGGAATCGGCTTAAAAATAGACGACCGCTCGTACGCCAGCGCAGCGATTGCGACAGAGAGAGAAAGAGGCAGAACTTTAAAGGAACTCGCGGATATCTCCGCATTCTATTTTCGCGATGAAATAGTCATCGATGAAAAAGCCGGCTCGAAGTGGCTTGGAGAGGCGGGCAAGTCGTTGTTAGCTGAAATCCTCATTCAATTGGAAAAGCTCGATCAATTCACAATCAATTCGATAAAAAATGTCATCGACTCAATCGCTGCTCAAAAAGCTCTCAAGATGCTAGACGTGGCCCAGCCGATAAGGGTCGCGTTGACCGGCACCACCGTCAGCCCGGGCATATACGAAGTGCTAAGTATTTTAGGAAAAGAGCGAGTCGTGAAGAGGATCAGGGCCGCGATCGGATAGATCCACAGTTCAGTAGACTTTTATTTTGATTACCCGATCCCCTTCCGAAGTGCGGCTCCTGTCAAAGCCGACGCGTTTCCCCACGACGAGATATTTCTTATCCCCTTTCGGGCCCACCAGTGCTGCCTCGTCGAGATTGAAATAGAGGTCCACTCCCTTCGCATCCTTTATGACACCGTACCCCTGTCGCGGATAAAAGCTCGATACACTACCCTTGGGGAAAAGATCGTTTTCCTCAACAAACTGCAACTCAGTTTCCCTCTCGATAGCGAACGGAACTGGAAGCCAGTTCGGATCCCTCACATCAAATTTCGGGGCGTCATTTTTCATATATCATCTTACAAACTTGTTACCCTTGCGCTTCGTAACGGCTGCTGCCTTCTTCACCCTAGCCTCGTCCTGCTTTTCAGGATTGATTATGGGTTCCAGGTAGAAATCTTCCCTGAGGCGTTCAACCTCTCTGATCCTCATCTGCGCGGGGTCCGTTCCATGAACTCGTATTATCGTCGGTCTTATGAAAACCATGAGTTCTGTGTTCTCGGTCTCCTTATCCTTTGACTTGAAAAGATTGCCCAGCACTGGAATCTTATGCAGATAGGGCACCCTCCTCCTAGTCAGCGTATCGTGATATCGCGAAAGCCCACCTATGACCGTGGTCTCTCCGTCCTTAACAAGGACCGTTGTGGTTGCGGTGTTATCGACGATTATCGGGACGCCCTGAATCGACCTTCTAAAATCCGGCGTCGATGTGATGGCCTCGATGTTCAACTTCACATAATCATCCACCGTAATCTGTGGCGTAACGGTGAGTTCGACGCCGGTTTTGATCTCGTCAAGCCCGCTCGTTCCAGTCGACGTACCCCCGCCTCCGGAAGTGCCTATGTTGACCGTACCGCTCCCCTGAACTAGCAGAGTTGCACCGCTGCGGATATTGGCGGCCTGACCGTTGGAAGTGACAACCGACGGATCAGAGATAACATAGATGTCGCCCCTTTGCTCGGCGGCTAGTATCTGAATGTCCAGTTGCGTCTTCTTGAAAAGCGAGCCTATCATGAGCCCGCTCGTAGGATTCGCTACAGGCAGATCGACATTCAGATTTCGCTGCGAATCAGCCTGACCTACCGATTCCACTCCTCCAAATCGGAATGCCGAGCCATCCCCTCCCCTGGAAGCGCCCCACTGAATGCCCAGCTGTTGGCCGAAGCTTCTGGTAGCTTCCAAAATCTTCGATTCGATGAGGACTTGGGCATCGCGTATATCGACATCCCCGATGAACCTTCGAATGTTGTCGAAGTTGGAGATCAGCTCCTTGATAATCAGTGAGTTGGTCCTAGCATCGGCTACCACGGAGCCGCGCGAAGAAAGCAATTTCTGAACCTTTTCCAGCATATCCGGGGCAGGCGCATAGCGGAGCCTGAAAGTTTCAGTTTTTAGATCCTCGCCGGATTCCTTGAACTGGTCATCTTTGCCGATCCTCACGACCTTGCCCTCGACTGCATATTCGAGGTTGTTGGCACGGATTACTGCATTTAGCGCGTCTGCTATTCTGATGTTCCTGAAACTGACATTGACAACTCCTTCTATGCCTTCAGGAATGATAATGTTGATGTCGGCAACCCAGGAGAGAAACTGAATAACCTCACGCAGCGACGCCTGACGAAAAGAGACATCGTATCTCTGATTATTTGTAATTCCGAAAAAGTTCTCAGTAGAAACCCTGCTTATACTACCCGTGTCAACTTCCGGCATGGCTGCGTGCGCAGGCAAGAGTCCCAAAATCCCCATCAGGGCAACTGAGAGAACAACAGTAAAAATGTGTCTTCTCATTTTATATCCCCCCACCTATACTCAGGATAAATACATCATCAACCCTTCTCAGCCTCACCTTCTCCCTTTCAATGAGATCGACTCTATAACCGGCTATCCTATCGCCAGGTTTCACCAGATATCCGCTTATCAGGGCGTATGCGTCCTCATCATCGCGATAGACTATCCCGCTTAACTGAAGTTCCTCGATAGAGAGATCCTCCGCTGAAGATGTTCCGCTTGAGAACGGATCGACATTGGTTTGGGCCGATCCTTCCGATACGCTGCTGCTGAACTCTTCCCACTGAAAATCGGAAAGCGACTGGGAAAAGGCAACCCCTCCAATTGCCAATACTGCCAAGAAGAGCGCGATGGAAAGATACATTTTATTTATCTTCATTAAGATCTCCATAAGGCTATACTTTCGGAATAAGCAGCACGGTATCCAGAGTGACCTTTAGAACCGTCTCCTTTTCCCCTTCCGAACGCATCGCAAAAGATTTGACGAGTAGCGGACGCCCGAGGCTTTCTATGGTTCTCAAGTAGTCCCTGATAGCCGTATATTTCCCTTCCATTTCGACAGTGATAGGAACAGAGCTGAAATTTTTCTCGTCTTTTCTTGCCCCTATTTCAACCTTGATGATCTTGGCTTTGCCGGCAATTTTTCTATTCGCGATCATATCGGCGGTGGAGTTGAGTTCTTCCGTGAAGTCCACGACCTTTCTCTCGAGGATTTTTTTCACATACGGATCCGTGTTGCTCGGCACCTCGGGTTCGGCAGTTATCGTTTCCAACTGGCTTCTGGTCGCATCGATCAACTTTCTGGTCGCATCTATCTGCTGCATCTGCCCGGCGAGATCATACTTCATCGCTCTGTTCTTAGCTGAAGTCGGCTGCCACATGGTTTCCAGAAAGATGACCAAAATCACAACGAGTGCAGCAAGGAATATTATTTTCTCCCTGAGGTTCGGCTCATCGTTCAAATTTATTTTTTTTGCTAGCATGGTTCAGTAATCCACCCTGGTTGGATAAGTGTCTATTTCATATCTTATGTTTCCGCTCCCGTCCGGAGAGAGATTCGAACTTATCAGCGATGTCCCAGTGAACATCTCATGGGACTCCAGCTGAAGTATCATCGATCTGAGGCTGCTCTGCGTCTTGGCATGGCCGTTGATCCTGAGCATATTGTTGCCATCGGCGTCCTTTACGACGTTTACAGAGTCCAGCCAAACCTTAGGAGGAAGGCTCCTGGTGAGAGCATTTAAAACTGCTGACCATCTCGGTCTATTCTGAACCATAGAAGAAAGATCCTCCTTGGCCGAAATTCCTATGTTTCTTCGGCTAACCTTCTGAATCCTGGAGAGGTTCTCTTCCTTTTCGGCCTCTATCAACATCGCCTTCTCCTTCGCACTGGCGAGGGAGCGGCCCAAGTAGTAGTATCTGGCAAACTGAAGCCCGTGCATCAAAAGCAAAAAAACGCACCATCCTCCCAAAGCGATGAGCATCGTCTTGTAGGTAAAACCCTTCCGGCTCTGAGCCAAAAAATTCATCCGGTGCAATGTGTCTATATCAGCCATTTTCCCTCACGGCAAAGCCAAGCCAACAGCAGCTACATAGGATGGGGCCTCATCCAAGATAGAGCCCTGTAGAATATCCGGCGGACAGAGGGCTACAAATGGATTGCAGGCCTTGGCCTTATGCCCAAGCGTCCTCTCGATATGCCTTACAAGCCCCGGGTAGCGCACGCCGATGTCGCAAACATGTATAAGATCAACCTGTTCAACATCGTACTGGATACAAAATGCATCAATGGATCTCTGAATCTCTATTACGAAGTTGCTGTAGAAATGAGTCATCGATGCCATGAACCTCGAATTGAAATCCCCCTCGGCGACCTTGGCCCATTCTTCTGAAGAGGAATCGGACGGAGACTGTTTAATCCAAAGCGCCAACATCTCCTCGATCTTAGTCTCCGGAACTCCGACGTCGCGGACGAGGTTCTTCTTCAAGGTGCCCTGACACATATTTGGAAGCGGGCGCGAAAAAAGAAGCTCGCTCCCCTTCATCACAGTGAAAATTGATATGCTTTCACCATACACGACACAGACATGATATTTGTCGTCATTCAAAACACCGTTGAGGGTGAAGGCTGCAAGGATGGCTGTAGCAGCCGGTTCGAGCGACACGAGCTTCAACCCGAGCGCTTTTACCCTCTCAGCATAGTTCGCTATGGCTTTTCGGGAAACACCAAATGCCATGACCGCAATCTTCCCCTCTTCAGGAATTTCCTGTAGCGGGCTGAAGCCGACGACATATTCCTCTATCGGCACCTCTATGTTTTCTCTGAAATTCCATCTGATGGCCTCCCTGACGTCGCCGTCGGGCATCTTCGGGAATACCATCCTCCGGATTTTAAGGCTGGGATCCTCGACGTTGACGGCCACCTTCTGCAAGCCGCCGCCGACCCTCGCCACAGCTCTGACGAAGTCTCTCTGTTGCTCGATGGTTGGCTGCGCGAGATTGAAGGCCACCCTCTCAAAGGCCTCCAGTTTGAAAACTCCCTGGGGGCTCTTTGCCAGCCGGACGATGCGGGCCTCGCTCCCCTCGAGGTGAATCCCAAGCCTCTCAGGTTTTTTATGCAAGAGAGCCCGCGCCTTCTTCACAATATCTTTGTAGTTCAATTTTTTCACTATTCGAGATCCATCAGCCGACTGCGTACGGAATCAATTACATTTCCTGGGAAATTCCCGCCTACGCTCAAAAACCTTTTGTAGTATTCCGCGGCCTTAGCCTTGTCGCCACGCACATCGTATAGGAACGCCAAGTTAAAGTTTGCCTCAGGATACGCGGGGGAAACTTTCAAGGCCTTTGTAAAATAATCGATTGCAGAGGTGTTGTTACCCAACTGCATATCAAGAACTGCAACATTGTTGAGTGCCTCCATGTAGTCGGCTTTGAGTTCTATCGCTTGCATATAATATTCCCTGGCCTTTTCATCGTTGCCGCGTTTCTTCTCGACCATGCCCAGGTTATTCCAAATCTCCGGGTCGCCTTTCTGCAGATTCAGCGCAGCTGAAAGATTGCTCCAAGCCGCGTTGTAGTCACCGTTCCTGTATGATTCGATCGACCTTTTCTTGAGAAGAGCGACATCGGATTCCTGAGGCTGTTGAGCTTCGGTAGTCGGCTGCCTCGGCGCAACTGCAGCAACATCGCCGGGTTTCGGTTTAAGGCGCAGATAGGCGAATATCCCAACCGAGATGGCAAGCAGAATGGCTAGAACTACCGTCCTCTTAGAAAAGCGGTTCTTCGATAATTCGGCGGCCCCCTCGATACTCGAAACGCCGGAACCGATAGAATCCTTCTGGGCTTCCTGCGCCTTCTTCAACGCTTCATGAATCAGAGACATCTGCTCCCCCAAAATTAAGCGGACATTACAAGTCTTTTGATCATCGCCCACGGCGAGACGCGCTCCCTGCCCCGCCAGTCGATGAGAGCCGTCTTCACATCATCCCTTGCAACTATGTACTGTCCCTTCACATATGCCGACATCAGCGCCTTGTCGCAAACTATGTTGATTAGGCGCGGATACCCCTTCGTCTCTTTGTGGATCAGCTTGTACGACGCCGGCTCAAAGAAGAGCTTTCCTCCTCCGCCGGCGATGGAGATCCTGTGATTTATATAACGCATCATCTCGGTCTGCGTCAGCGCCGTAAGATGAAACCTCGTTGTGATTCTCTGATCGAGCTGTCTAAGCTCGTGCGTCTTCAGTTTTTTGAGAAGTTCAGGCTGACCGACTAAAAGTATCTGCAGAAGTTTCGTCGAAGCAGTCTCGAGGTTGGTCAGCATTCTGATCATCTCAAGCGCCTCAATGGAAAGATTTTGCGCTTCGTCGATGACGACGAGGGCATTTCTCCCCTCTGCATGCATCTTCAGTAGAAAGTTGTTAAGCCCTTCGATCTGTTTCTGAGGCGAGTTGTAGCGGATATTGAGGCCGAAGTCCTTCGTGATCGACTTCAAAAGCTCTTCCACAGAAAGAAGCGGATTTATCAAAAGCGCCGTGGCCATGGATGGATCCAGGCGCGCCATCAAAACACGGGACATCAAGGTCTTTCCGGTACCGACCTCCCCGGTCAACATGGAAAAACCGTTGCGGTTGTTTATGCCGTAGATGATCGTATCAAGAGCCTGCTCGTACTGTTTGCCCATGAAAAGATATTGGATATCCGGGGTTATCGAAAAGGGCTTATCGGATAAACCAAAGAAATTCAAATACATAGACCCTCCCTTTGACAGCGGCAGTCTATACTTTTTTCATCCTTTTTGCAAAGAAAATTGTAATGAATTCAGGGGATTACCTACAGATCTGCACAGCTACTACGGGCAATAGGTCGGGGCGGTCAGGCTGGTTCCGTCGAACATGGTAAATGTATGCGTAAAACAGCCGTTATTTGGGGGATTGTTGAACTGATAGCGGTCCACCGTCGCGGTTGACCCCCCCCCGATATAGACATCGGTGACATCCGCATCGACGTCATTGTTCGTGGTCTGATTCCAGATAGTAACCCCGTTTACCACTATGCCTGTGAGTCGGCGCTGCCCCGGAAGACCGGTCCATTTGGTCCTTATTCTGTCGATAACGATTCCGGCCGGACAGGTATTTACCCAGCTCTGCCCTATGAGACCTTTGTCGCTGACCCTCATTCCAGAGGTATGTACCGAAAGGCAGGATGCCATATCCTGCGCATAGAAATTCACCGGAACGGTGAGTTCGCTGTTGTCCCTCATGATGTAGGTCACCGAAAAGTTTCTTCCCACTATGCTGTCATTAAAGGTTATGTAGTTCTGTGGGAAACTCTGACCTGGAGAGAATAGAAGTGGGTTGAAAAAATTTGCCAGAGTCCCGCTGGGAGCGATTCCGAACCATCTCCAAGCTCCATTTATAAAAATATTGCTCATCGTTATGATAGGTGCCGCCGGAAGCCAGGAAAGGCGCATCGCCTTTATCCCTATGGAGGTCGGTGGAGAACAGGCGTTAGTGAGCGTTCCTCCTATAATGCGGGTATTATTTGTGAAACCAGGATATGCCGCCGAGAGATCCGCCTCGAGGCATGCAGCCTCGTTATCGGCGTGAAACTGGTAGAATACATTTTTCGAAGAACCATCGCTCATCGTGTACAGGACGTTGAAATTTTGCGTCGGCAGCTCGGTGCTGAACCGTATTCTGGTCTGAGGAACAGAGGAACAGGAATTTATCGTGTAATCCGTTATGTCGATTGGCGTGCCGGGGGGTGCGCCAGGGGAATAATTCTGATAAACACTTGTGCCGCCAAGTGCAATTATAACTGTATTATCTCCGCTGAGCGGAGTCCAGCTCACAGTCATAGAGGCGATCGTTATGCTATTGGAGCAGGTGTTTTTGAGAACAGCACCGACTATTTCATAGGGCCACCAAATCGTGTTCATCGCAGCCCCTGAGATATCAACCTGCAGGCAGTCCGACATATTGCCGCCGGAGATTGGACCCTGAATCGAAAAACTCGGATTGGAACTCCCGAACATAGCGCTGACATCCGCGGTGCTGGTCAGTTTACCCGTGGCATCGTCGTATGCTACCGTAAAACGACCGGAACCAAGATAACGCACGTCGCCATCCGGATTTATTCCGTCATCGAGCCTCTTTAAGGCGTACTCCATCCCCGCATGAACAAGATCAAATGACTGTTCGGAGACGAGGTCATTGGTCCTTGCAATGGATCCTGTTGCAACCATGTGGGTGACGACCCCTCCCATCAGAGACAGGATGGCTATGATGATAAAGACCGCCACGATAGCGACGCCGGAGTTTGACCCTAATTTCGAAAATTTAATTTTTGGAAAATGAGACATAATATCTGTTCCTCAGGTATATGCCGCTGGAAGTCTCAACCACTCCGTGCGCAGATGAACTGACTTTGACAGAAATCCCTATCCTGTAAACCTTAGTAGGATTCGATGTTGAAACGCCGCCAGAGGTATAGTATGAGAATCCGCTGCCCGGCGCCAAATCCGAGGCAAGCTGTTTTCCATTTCTCAAAAGGTCCACACCTGAAATTTGGTAAGCGACCTGATTGCCGAGCGCATTTTTAAAAGTGATACTGCTGGATGATATCGAAGAGATATCAGCTGCCGGGTTGGCTATTCCCCTGAGTTCATTGCTCATGATATTTACAGCAAGCCTCGCCCCCTGCAGAGCTTCACGCCTCTCCGTAACAAGGCTGAACGAATCCATTCCAGAAATTAAAATTCTCCCCATTACGAGAGAGATCGCGGCTATGATGATCATAGTCAGCAATATCTCGACCAGCGTAAATCCTTTGCGCGATTTGATTTTCACAAAAAGCTCTCCAACTTCATGGACAAGGGGAAAATCCCCCGCCCCCTGAAACCTCAGATGGAACCATATCTGTCACAAGCGTTGTAAGGGTCACCGCCTCCCCCGCACTTCCTCCCCAGGATGTAGTGACCTGAACTTTTTTATAACCCGTGTCTATCACAGACTGGGACATATCAGACGGATTCACGTAATTTACATTTACCGAACGTGAAAACTGCCACGAACCGGAATTCACCGATGATGCACCCTGCGACACGACTGACGCATATCCAGATGATCCGCCATCGGCCTTGGCCTGCACGATCTCTTCCATTTTCTCCCTGGAGAGCTTTACCGCAACTACCGTTAGGTCGGCCTTTAAAGCCTCTTGCGTAAGGTTGCCGAATAAATATCCAAATCCGAAAAATGCTATGCCGACCACGACCATTATCAATACCGATTCCAGGAGAGAAAAACCTTTTGCGTTCCTAAAATTCATACGAGATCCTTTTTTCATTCTTTCATTTTCCCGTACCGGCAAGCGAGATAGCCGCATAATTTTTCTTCATGGAGAAGAGGTCGTGACAAATCCGGTCTCGGATCTCACCGTTATCACCTTCGTTACGCCTGACTGGGTGAGGACTATAGTAGAATCGGAAGCGATATCCGGAACTCCCACTGAATTAAAGGTTATGGTCGGAGGAGAGCCGACAAAAACGACGGGTGAAATGTCGATCAGCAAGCTGCCGGAACCCAGAGGATCTTTTGCGGGAGATCCTGGAATCCCTTCGAATATCTCATAATTCGCGGAGTCTATCGCGCGAAAACCGTAGGTGGAACCATGAGTCATGGCAAAATCCTGCGCCAATTGAATGTTGGACTGGAGCTTCCTGGCTATCGCATCGAGATCGGCGGCTGGAACATCGAAGGCTACTACGGCCGCTACCGCCATGATCCCCAAAAGAACCATGACCGCAACGAGCTCGACTATAGTAAAACCCCCGCACCCCTTGTGTTTGGATCCGAACTTCATAACCGCCCCCAAAAACTATGGCAGAGTGACAGATCTGCTCTTAGCGCTGGAATCCGTAAAGGTGACAGATATGTCTATCGTCTTACCTGAAATGCCAGAGGAAAATTTGATAAAATTAACTACCGCCGAGCCAGTAATTCTGTAATCCAGGATGTCGATCGGAGAACCGGAAGATATCCCGGACATATCATCATAGACATCGATGCCGTCTATCCTGATTCCCCTTACAGTCTCCCCCAGATTTGGAGAAATGGAAAAGGTCATCTTATCTATATTGATTGCATTTAAGCATGTTTTGTCGATAACAACGTTCTGCAGCTCATTACCCGAAGAACCGCCAACGACAGCTCCGGAAATATCTATCTCTGCGCAATCCCCCGCGAGCAAATCGGTGGTGATCGAGTGCGTGCGCTGAACATCGGAGGCAACACCTACAGCTGTGATCTTTCGTTGAAGCGGAGCAATACCGGTTGTAAACTTTGCTTGGCCTAGGACCTTATTGTTGACTATTGGATAGCCTCCCTCTTTTATTTCCCTCAAAGCATATTCAAATGCCGCCTGAACGGCATAAAAAGCGTATTCGCGTTTTATGCTCTTCATCCTCGACTCCTGGTCCATTGAAACGAGCGCTACAAGCGCCGCCCCCAAGACACCGAGAATGATCAGCGTAAAAAGAGTGCCGATTATTGAAACGCCCTTGTCGTTCACAAACTTCATCGGAAAATATCTCCTACTCAAAATTGCTGTACATAAACGACCTCGGGAAAACGTTCGTCCTAAGATGTATGCTGCCGGCACCTGCCGGCGCCTCAACGGTAAAATCTATATTGATAAGGCGCACGAGATGCGCCCATATCGTTCTGGTACCATCAGACTTCAAATAATCGAAATCTAAATAAACAACGTTCCCAGCCAGGAAATCTTCGTCACGATATATGCACGGAACACTCAATCCTTTTTTGCTCGCCGTGTAGCTTTTAAAATTGGTTGAAACTCCATCGACGTCGCGAAAGCCAAATTTGTTATCCGCCATCCATGTTATTTCGTCTGAATCTATCATCAGAATCTCATCGACCATCCTCTCCATTGCGAGCCTTGCGGTCTGCGACGCATCATGCCTGTTGACTATCAGCGAGTACACGTCGAGACCCGAGGTGAGAACTTTAGCGGCAACGCCGGCAATCACCCCCACAACGACGACGGTGAGCACCGTCTCGATGAAGGTAAACGCCCTTTTGGAAAGCAGCCTTCTCATTCTTACCTCAGTAATTGGAGATTATGGTAGGAATCGATACCCTCTGATTTGCAGCCTGTCCCCATACAACTGTAACTGTAACCCTCTTATATCCTGAAGAGGGTTCCGGCGTAATCAAATCGGACGATGCAACTTCGGCTATGTTTGTGCTCCTCGTGTAAACGCTTAAATCACCTGTAAATGTTTCGTTCGGATAGGCGTTCGATGTGATGGATCCATACCCCGAGGTAACCTTAGCAAGTATTATTCTCTCTAATTTTTCACGCGCAAGATTCGACGCAATAACATTCAAGTCTATCTGTATCGCTCCACGGGTGGCGTTTTCAAAAAGGGCCATGATGCCCACCATGCCGACCGAGATAATGACCACGGTCAAAAGAAGCTCGATCAAGGTAAAACCCCTGCGGCATAACTTCATCTATCCTCCACACACATCCTGCAGCTGCAGCTGGTTCCATAGTCGAGTATATCGATGAGCACCGCCCCGGTATTTTCTATCACGTATATTCTGCGTCTGGCGCCGCTGTCGGCCAGCACTTCTATATTACCTCCGCCTCCCATAGTAGGCTTTCCAAGTTTATTGAACTCGACTTGAAAGTTATTCGCCAGTGCGATGCTCCCGAAGTCGCTGACATTTTCCACCATCAAATTCTTTTCGAATGGATCTATAGCAGGATTGGATGGAATCCCATCGTAGACGGTATACCCTCCCCCCTGCGTAAACTTAACACCATGAGGAGATCCTTTTGAAGTCGCCATCTGCTGAGCAAAGCGTATATCCGATTGAATTTTTCTGGAAAGTGAGTCAACCGAAACGTTGCCTATGTCACCGGTGTAGGAGATGAAGAGGGCCGCAATCACTACCAGCATCCCCATGACCAGAACCAGCTCTATCATTGTGAAACCGCTCGAACGCATCTTTCACCTCAAGAAAAAAAGGGAAGCCGAGCGCTAGAAACCTCGACCTCCCTTTTAAATCTCAAAACAGTGCACAGCGCAAGCGACTGACAACGCTCGCCCATCAACCAAAGCTCACTGGAACGTGCCGTCCGTAATGTTATACGTAAAGGTCGTAACAGCCGTACCATCGTTGAAGGAATAGGAAGTCGCAGATGCCTTGGTCCAACTCGTATCATTGACCCCGTTCGAAAGAATGGTATCAAAGCATGTCACGCACGCACCGTTTGCATTGCTATCCAACGTTGCTGGATATGAACCAGAACCGCCGTTTGTAACCATGTCATTAGCCCTGTAAAGAGCTATCCCTGAGCGGACCGCGCCGACAACACCCTGCATCGAAGCCTGTTCAGCCGAAGTAGAGAGATCGAGGAATCTCGGGAGGGCGGAAATTGCCAATATGCCCAATATCGTGATAACCAGAATCAACTCAATCAACGTAAACCCTTTGCGACTCATAAAATCCTCCCCCTTGTTTAAATGGCACTTATTATATTATTCAATGCTAACTTTCGAGATTATAGTCCCATCCGCAAAAATTGTCTAGCCGATATTGACCAATAATTACAAAAAGTTAGATCACCAGTATTCATAACCGGCAGATGCGCTCCTAACCCACCCTGTGACCTTATCATACTGATATGGCGTCTCAAATGGGTCTATGATCGCTCCGGCCTTATTCAGCGTCAGATTATGAAAAAAGCGCCTCGGGATATCCTCACCAGGGAACTTGTATTCGCTGGATATCATCTCGGCGAGATCCTCGGGGTTTCTGCCATTGACCGCCTTGAATAGGTTGATCGATGTCCGGAGGGCCTGCAACTGGTAGAACATCGCCTTTTGATTGCTCAGCTGGCGTTCGAAATATATCGTTATGCTCATAATCGCAACAGTCAGCAGCGCAACAACGATCAGCGCAATTCTTTCAGAATTTCTCTTCATATATATAACCTCCTAGATATGCTCAATTTTTACTATCACCAGCGAGTGTACCCCTCAGTTGTAGACCTGACCCATCCCGAAACTGGATCGTATTGATATGGGTTGCCAAATGGATCTCGCAGCATATCCGCATCATCATCATACAGATATTCCAGATAAGGCTTGGTTGAATTTTCAGTGGTATACTTACTTTTTTCGAGTTCAACCAGGTCGGGCGGAAGCTGTTTGTTTATAACCGCATAAAGCGATATTGCAGAGCGAAGCATCGAAAGCTCCTGTATCAGCAGCCTTCTCTTTTGAACTGTCGCCCTGCCGGCGTATATTCCGGCCCCAAGAACCAGACTCAACATCACTACGACCGAGATAAGTACGACCTCAAAAGTGGATCTTTTCTTTTTCATCTCTCCCCCTATCAGTGCATCCCACCGACCACGGAAGACATATTCCATATGGGAAGGAAAATTGCCAGCGCTAAAAGCGCGACAAACGCAAAAATGCCAACTAAAAGTATCGGCTCCAGAAGCGTCGTGAGATTTTTTATCGTATGATCGACTTCCAGATCAAAATGCTCGGCTACGGTGGAAAGCATCTCATCGAGGGCGCCCGCCCTTTCCGCGACGGCCGCAGTTTCAATCATGACCGGAGGAAAATAGGTCTGCCGCGACATAGCTTCGGATAAAGTCGTGCCTCTTTTGATATCGTCCCTCACCTTCAAAATTTCCAAACCGAAGGCCGCATTGTCTATAACGTTGGCGACGACCTCGAGACTGCGAGGCATCGCCAGTCCGCTGTGGTAAAGGGCCGCCAAAATATGCCCAAACCTGGAGTTGGCAACCTTCAGGTTGAGTGGACCAAACACTGGCATCTTTAGCCTCAGGGCATCCATCTTAAAACGTCCGACCTTGGTGGTATAGAACCTTCTGAAGGCGACAAAACCGGCCATGGCGGCACCGAGGACGAGATACCAATAATTTCTCATGAAGTTGCTGATTCCTATCAGAAGCTTTGTCGGAAGCGGAAGCTCGGCGTCGTACCTACCATAGAACTCGACAAATCTCGGAACGACCAGTGTCATCAGGGTGGCGACGGCAACGACAAGAAAGAATATTACTATTTTGGGATACAGGGTAGCACCCTTAACATTTTTCTTAATCTCATAATCCTTTGAAAGAAGGGCTGAGAGTTTGCTGAGAACTTCTTCCAGTATTCCAGCCTCCTCGCCTGCGGCCAGCATTGAAACGTAGAGTTCGTTGAATATCTGAGGATGTCTTCCGAATGCCTGTGCAAGAGTTGATCCGGAACCTATGTCTGAACGCACCCTTATCAGGGCGTTGCGAAGGGTTCTGGCGCGGATTTGTTTGATCATCGTATCCAAAATGGTATCAATGCTAACTCCCGCTTTGAAAAGCGTATAGAACTGGCGAGTGAAGATCATTATATCTTCCTGCCTGACCTTGTTAAAAAGATCCGTAAACATCTTCAGTGAAAAAAAAGTCTTGGAGACCTCCTTGACCGAGATGGGGACCATCCCTTCCCTAAAAAGTCCCTCCTTAAGCTCCACTGAAGAAACCGCCTCGATCTCGCCAGAGATCAGAACTCCATCTTTGTCGCGAGCCTTGTATATGAATGTCGGCATATCAGCTATCCTCTCCTGTGACTCTCAAAACCTCTTCAACGGTGGTGATTCCGTCGATGATTCGCTGGACCCCCTGTTGCCGCATATCCTTGATCCCTCTCGACGTAACGTAAGAATCAAGCTCCGCCTCATTGGCACCGCTCATGACGAGTTGCCTCAGCTGCATATCCATATCGACAACTTTGAATAGCCCTATCCTTCCCGAATAACCACTCATCCTGCAGAATTTGCATCCGCGCCCTCTGAATAATTTCGTACCATCGGGAATTGAAAGTGCAGACATCTTCACCGGATCGGGCTCAACCGGAGACTTGCACTTGGAACATATTTTTCTGACGAGCCTCTGAGACATAACCCCGACTAGAGCCGATGCTATCATAAATTTTTCAACGCCGAGATCCTCAAGCCTTGAAACGGCGCCCAAAGCGGTATTCGTATGGATGGTCGAAAAAACGAGATGCCCGGTGATTGCAGCTCGAACAGCCATATCGGCCGTCTCCTGATCCCTAACCTCGCCCAACATTATTATGTCCGGGTCCTGCCTCAAAATAGATTTCATCGCAGAACCGAATGTCATGCCGGCTTTCACATTTACCTGCGCCTGATTGACCCCCGGGATTTCATTTTCTATCGGATCTTCGATGGAGACTATATTTCTGTCCTGTGAATTAAGACGCTGAAGAGCCGCATAGAGAGTCGTGGTCTTTCCTGATCCGGTGGGGCCTGTCACGAGGAAGATTCCGTAAGGGCGGGATATTATATTTTCGAAGGTCTGTTTCTGCAGGTCGTCAAAACCCAGAGAGTCCACTCCCAGCGATTGTTCCTTCGTAAGCAGCCTGATCACAACTTTCTCACCGTACATCGTAGGATAAGTAGACACCCTCATGTCGAGGTTTTTGCCGCTCATCCTCGCTCTCACTCTTCCATCCTGTGGAATGCGCCTCTCGGCGATATCCATTCCACCTATGATCTTGATTCTGGTGATTATCGGAAGGTGAAGCTGTTTTTTAAGAATGAGCCTCTCCTCAAGAACGCCGTCAACTCTGTTCCTGATTTTAAGTGTTTTCTCCGCTGGCTCGATATGGATGTCGCTGGCCCCTTCCTTCGCCGCGGTCGCCAAAAGCCTGTTGACCTCGGCTATCACCTGAGAACCCGACGCCATTTCCTTGAGCTGCTCGGCCATGTCTTCAACGGACTCGGAACCGTATTGAATTATTTCAATTTCATCCTTCCCCTCGCCGGTTCCATCCATAGCCCGATAATTCTCAGCTATGAGTTGATCGATCTCATCCTGAGCTGCAAGCATCGGCTGAATGCGGCAGTTGAGCGCCGCCCTGACGTCATCGAGCGCAAAGACATCGAGGGGATCGGCCATAGCGATGGTTAGCGTATCCTCTATTTTGAACATCGGCATGAAATGATATTTCTTGGCAAGGCTCATCGGAACGAGCTTCACCGCATCGGAATCGATCGTATAGTCACCGAGGGCGACAAAGGGAATGTTGAGGCGTTTGCTCAAAAATTCAAATATCTGTTCGCGGTCGAGAAAACCCTTGCGAATAAGTATGTGACCGAGGTTTCCGCCAAGGTTTTTTGAGTCTCCTGAACGACGGCCAGCTGATCGGCGCTTATCAGGCCGGCCTCAACGAGCTCCTGCCCAAGGTTATCAAGAATTTTAAAGGTATTCTTTGACATGGAGCCCCCACGAAACGGGCGGCATATTACCAAACAGATATAGGCAAGGTCAACTTATTGAAGCCCTGCGCAGCGGACTATCCTTTTATTTAGGACTCTGATATACAGGTCGCTATGTCATACTTCAAAGAAAGAGCCCCTTCCGGAATGATCTTGTTCATGGCCCTCCTCGGGCTAATTGTGGCCGCAGGATTTACCAAGATCTCCGGCTACGACATATGGTGGCACCTCAAAACCGGCGAGATAATTTTCAGCACGAGGCAGATCCCCTTAAATGATATATTTTCCTACACGGCCATGGGAAATCCATGGGTAAACCATGAATGGCTCTTTCAGGTCATGGCGTGGCTGCTCTATTCTAAGATAGGACTTTCCTCCCTAACACTTCTGCAGTTCGGCATAGTAGCGGCGATGTCGATATTCCTGTACTCGACATTTCTCCGGACTACTGAATCGAAGATCGCAGCGATGTTCGGCACAGCACTGACAACGCTATCGGTGGCCGACAGGGTGATGATGCGCCCATTTCTTATAGGACTAATGCTAACCGCTTATTTCCTTTTCCGTCTTCATTCGTACGTAACAAAAGACAAGGGCTCTCTTTTTGAACTTCCATTCTTAACCATCCTCTGGGTCAATGTACACGCAGGAGGAATGATAGGACCATCCCTCATACTGGCCTTCGCCGCAGGGGAAAGCTTGCAGCGTCTGATCGCCATCAAGACGAAATGGGGAGCCCAATCACCCTCCTCTCCTGACATCATCCGCAAGTTGTGGCTAGTCGGGATCACCAGCACGGTCGCTGCGATCATCAACCCGTTCGGCACAGAGACATACACATTTTCGACATCCCACTTTCAAATGAAAGCGATACTCTCGTTCACTCAGGAATGGATTCCCGTACTCGATCCAAGGCTAGACGGCGTATTTTCTCAGATATTATTCCGAATACTGCTCCTGCTCACACCCTTATCATTCGTAGTCAACAGAAGAAGCGCCCGCCTTTCACACCTCGGAATATGGGTGATCGCATCTATGATGGTGCTCAAGGGAAGAAGGTTTACCGCTGACTACGCAATAATGATGACCCCCATAATATTCCTCAACTTTAGGACGCTAGCCGGCAAATTCAGGGTCACCGCCGGGGCTGAAAACCTGAGAAGATGGGGAAGCGTCCTGATAGTTTCGGTAATTTCACTCATAGCCGTTCGCGACGGCATCCCAGCGACAATACGCGGAGGAACAGCCGGAGAACTGGGTCTAGGGATCGTCAGCAACTTTCCTTCCGGAACAGCCGACTTTTTGGAACGCGAGGGGATACATGGCAGGATGTTCAACGAGATGGGCCTGGGAGGATATCTCATCTTCCGGCGATGGCCGAAAGAATTGGTATTCATAGATGGAAGGACTCCTGTCTACGGAGATGAGTTCTATCTCGAATACATGGACATCATCCAAAACCCCAGAAACCTAGAGGCTCTGCTCAAAAAATATGGTATCGACTATATGGTATTCAACGCCTATCAGGCTTGGAGCATGCGACACATGCACCGCTACATATCGACGAGGCCGGATTGGAAGCTGGTCTATGCGACAAGCCATGGGTTCGTATATCTGAAAGACAAGCCTGAATATCGTGAGAAAATAGAACGCCTCTGGATTCCGGAACATCCTCTGGTAGAAGAGATGAAACGCATAGGCGAGATCAAAGTAAAAAAAGATATGAAAGATATCGGCGATTCTGATATTGTACCCGAAAACAACAGGGGGAAATGACGATGACATTAACATTAAGAGACCTTCTTATCCACACCATAGAAAAAAAAGGCAGCGACCTCCACATAAACACCGGCCTCCCGCCTCAGGTGAGGATAGACGGAAAGCTGACACCGATCGGCGACTCTCCGCTATCTCCGGAACAGGCGAAGGAGCTTTGTTATGAATGCCTGAACCAGGAACAGGTCATGCATTTCGAAACCGAGAGATCGATAGATCTATCGTTTCAAATAGAGGGGCACTCCAGGTTCAGGGCGAACATATTCTGGGCGCTCGATACCGTCTGCGCAGCCTTCAGGCCGATACCGCTCCAAATTCCCACCCCAGATACCCTCGGCATTCCCGCCTCTGTGCTGAATCTGATAAACAAGCCGAGAGGGCTGGTGCTCGTAACCGGTCAGACTGGAAGCGGAAAATCCACGACACTGGCCTCTATGCTTGAACAGATAAATCAAAACAGCCATGAACATATAATAACCATAGAGGATCCGATCGAATACCTATTCACGCAGAAAAAGTCCCTTATCAATCAGAGGGAAATAGGACGCGATGCCCACGGCTTCAGCCAAGCCTTGCGATACATACTGAGGCAGGACCCCGATGTAGTTTTGATCGGCGAGATGCGCGATTTGGAAACCATTCAGAGCGCCATAACGGTCGCTGAAACCGGCCACTTGGTCTTTGCGACGCTGCACACCAATTCCGCCGTTCAATCGGTGGACAGGATCATCGATGTTTTCCCGCCGCACCACCAGAACCAGGTAAGAACTCAGCTTTCATTCATGCTCGAAGGCGTCGTCTCACAGCAGCTTCTACCCAAAATCGGCGGGGGGAGAACCTTGGCCATGGAAATTCTGTTGCCGAACTCAGGAATAAGAAATCTCATCAGAGAAGGGAAAACCCACCAGATCGCAGCACAGATGCAGATGGGACAACAGCACAGTGACATGGTGATGATGGATCAATCGCTGGCCAAACTTGTAAAAGCCGGAATTGTGGATCACGATGAGGCGCGCCGAGCGGCTATAAACGTTGAGGACTTCAACAGTTATATGCTCTGACCGGCTGCCCCCCTTGCAAAGCCTATTCTGCTTTACATTTAAGAGGGACTTTTGATATGTTCGCGCGGACTCAAGGACATAGTTTCTGCTATCCACAGGGGGAGTTGTATGTCAGGTCACAATAAATGGTCTACAATCAAACATAAAAAAGGGGCTGCCGATGCGAAAAGAGGCAAAATCTTCTCAAAGCTCATTAAAGAAATCTCTGTCGCCGCACGGGTCGGGGGCGGTGATCCAAATAGCAACCCAAGGCTTCGCACGGTACTCGACAAGGCGCGTACTGCCAATATGCCCAACGATAACATTACAAGGGCAATCAAACGAGGTACTGGTGAACTCGAAGGCGTCAGCTATGAGGAAGTCACCTTTGAAGGTTATGGCCCAGGCGGAGTCGCCGTACTTGTTGAAACGATGACCGACAACAGAAACAGGACGGTCGCGGAGCTCAGGCACATATTTTCGAAGCGGGGTGGAAATCTCGGCGAGGCTGGATGCGTGGGTTGGATGTTCAACAAACAGGGAGTGCTCACCTTTGATATGTCGGTAGGCGAGGAAGCTCTGATGGAGACTGCCCTTGAAGCCGGCGCCGAGGACATAAAAGATGATGAAAACACGCTTACCGTGATCACCTCCCCTTCAGTCTTCGACAAAGTCAAAGCGGCCTGCACCTCCAAAAACCTCGCATTTATAGAAGCGGAAATCAGCATGATTCCGCAGAACACTGTCAAACTGGAAGGCGGCGATGCGGAAAAGATGCTGAAGCTCATGGATGATCTCGAAGACCATGATGATGTCCAAAACGTGTACGCCAATTTCGATATAGATGCGGAGACGATGGAACAATTCGCATAACCAGAGAGAATGCCGATGCGCGTCCTAGGGATAGATCCGGGAAGCAGGACAACTGGATATGGCATAGTGGAAATATCTCAAGGCAAAGTTCATCATGTAGACAACGGCGGGATTTCGCCATCCCCCTCACTCCCCTTTGCAGAGAGGCTTAAGCAAATTTATCGGGGTCTGCAAAAACTGATAGAGGATCATAGACCCGATGCCGTCGCGATAGAAAACATCTTCGTCGCGAAAAATGTTAAAAGCTCGCTGATTCTGGGGCACGCCAGAGGGACAGCGATGCTGGCGGCTTCGATAGCCGGAGTCGAAGTCACAGAATATTCGCCCCGAGAGGTTAAACAGGCGGTCGTTGGAACCGGCAATGCAACCAAGGATCAAATTCAGCGGATGGTGAAAGTAATGTTATCACTCCCAGAAGTGGCATTCGAAGATGCCTCCGACGCCCTCGCTGTAGCCATATGCCACTGTAATGCGGAGAGCTATAACAGTAAACTCAAAAGCGCCCTAAAAAAGGGGACCGTTAAAAGATGATATCCATGCTAACAGGAATTCTCGTCCAAAAGAGTCCGAACCACTGCACGGTGGATGTCGGAGGGGTCGGCTACAATGTTCACACATCGCTTTCGACCTACAGCACCCTTCCCGAGATAAATGAAAAAGTATCGCTCGCAATACATACATATGTGAGAGAGGACCAGCTCCAGCTCTTTGGATTTTTTACCAGCGATGAAAAACTTATTTTCCAGAGGTTGATTTCAATATCGGGAATAGGCCCCAAGCTTGCTATGTCCATACTTTCCGGCCTTCCCCCTCACGCCCTTACCAGAGCTATAGAATCAGGCGACAGCGCCAGGCTATCATCCATACCCGGCATAGGTAAAAAAACTGCCGCGCGGATAGTTATCGAACTTAGAGATCGCATCGGCAAAGATCTGGCCAGCGTATCAAGCGCTGCCGGTGAACATCCCTCAAGCATAAAGGAGGATGCCATATCGGCATTGGTGAATCTCGGCTACAGGAGGCCTGAAGCGGAGCGCGTAATTTTCGCCATCGCCGACATCGACAAGATGCGCATCGAAGATGCCATAAGAAAGGCGCTCCAGGAGTTAAACCGCGTATGAAGGAAAGAGGAGAAAATATTTTAAGCGCGATCGATATCTTCGAAGAAGATAAAAAAACAGATCTCAGCCTTCGGCCGCATAATCTCACAGAATACATTGGACAGCAAAAACTCAAGGACCGCCTTTCGCTTTTCATAGAGGCCGCCAAGAAACGAGGAGAACATCTCGACCATGTCCTTTTCTCAGGCCCTCCCGGGCTTGGAAAGACGACGATGGCAAATATCATCGCAAATGAGCTCGGAGTCGATATCACCACGACTTCCGGACCCGTGATAGAGAGAACGGGAGATCTCGCCGCCATACTGACAAACCTGAAAGATCACGATGTTTTGTTCATTGATGAAATTCACCGCCTCAACAATGTCGTCGAAGAGGTGCTATACCCGGCTATGGAGGATTTCAAGTTGGACATCCTGGTCGGACAGGGTCCATCAGCAAAGACCATCAAGTTGGACTTGCCGAGATTCACACTCGTTGGGGCAACCACTCGCTCCGGGCTTCTAACCTCCCCGCTTCGGGATCGTTTTGGCGTAAGCGCCCACCTGGATTTCTATCCCCCGCAGGACCTACAGTACATAGTGGTACGATCGGCGAAGATACTGGGAGTCGAGATAGATCCCTACGGCGCTTTCGAAATAGCCAAGAGGTCCCGCGGCACACCCAGAATCGCAAACAGACTCCTGCGAAGAGTCCGCGACTTTGCCCAGATAAAAGCTCACGGCTACATCGATCTCTCCGTGGCATCGGACGCACTCCAGATGTTGGATGTCGACGAAAAGGGATTCGACGATATGGACAGAAGAATCCTGAAGACTATCATCGAAAAATTTTCAGGCGGACCGGTTGGGATAGACACAATATCTTCTGCGATCAACGAGGAGAAGGATACCATCGAGGATGTCTACGAGCCATATCTGATACAGTGTGGCTACCTCAACAGAACTCCGCGGGGGAGAACGGCGACTAAGCTTGCTTACGACCACTTAGGGCTGCCATTTGGAGACTCCAAACAAAAGCCTCTCTTCTAGCACCATGAAAGCGTTCCTCAGAAAAACAGCCGAAGGGTTTCTCTCGCTGGTAACTCCGACCAGGCTCGCCGTAATACTTATATCATCCTTTTTCTTCTGGTTTCTGGCATTTGGAGACCAGGGGCTCTATCAGCTGAAAGAGCTCATGGAAATGAAATCGAAGCTTTCGCTCGAGCAGAAGAAGATAAACGAAGAGATAGATCACATCGCCAAACAGAAAGAAATTCTCTCCGATCCAAAAAAACTCGAAATGGTGATAAGAAACGAGCTCGGATATATCAAACCGGGAGAAGTCGTATTCGAAGAAAAACCTGCTGAATCAAAAAAACAAACTGCCGAAGCGGAAAATGATGAGGTTATTAAATCGGCAGAGTGAACGTCCCTATCTTTATAAGAGGACGCGCAAGTCTTCCAGTTATCGAAAGAGGATATCTTCCATCTTCACCCTTCTGTTTTTCGACTATGAAGAGGAATGGGAGCGCCTTTTCCAGGGTCTCAGAAGCCTTAAAGGTTCCATTGAGATTAAAACGGTAATTTGCAATATCATTGGAAAGAAATATTTTCCCTGTGATGTCGAGCTCCAGATCCCCTCCGGACAGTTTAAAAGATAAAACGGTTACAGTTCCTTTGCCTATTTCGAGCTTTAACAGGGAGCCTCTGCCTTTTGAAATAACCAGGTCGGGAAGCGGCATCTCAAGTTCCCCGAGCTTCGCATTGGTGGCTGCAATTTTTATGTCATCCAAATGGAGTTCCAGCTTCCCCTCCGAACGGATTGGCCTCTGCCTGTCTATTTTCAAATCGACCCTGCCGTCTATCTGGCTGGATATGGGCATCTTCGTAGAAGCGCCGACAACATCGAAATTTTTAAGATCGACATCATCGAGCGACATGTTGAGCAAAATCTCGTCGGCGCTCTGTACTGCGCTTCCCGAAATCTCCCCGCGACCTATGTCGAGGTCAAAGGATATTTTGGGGCTTCCAAAAATCAGCGAGGTAAGAGAGGCCCGCCCCTTCGCCCTATTCACCTTTAAGAGCTCGGCGCCACCTTCGTCAAGAGACTTTACCTTCAAACCCCTCACATCTATTCCGGTAAACCAGTAGGGCGAAAAATCTTCTACGACTATTTCATATTTATTTGAAAGCTGCTGCTCTATCGCAGCGACTATCCTGTCCTTGAGTATCGAATAAGGCAGGCTCCAATACAAAAAAATCACAAAGCTCACAAAAAACAGCGAAATGTAAAGAGCATATTTAAACATTTTGTTCATCAGAGGTTCTCCGCAGCCCCCTCGAGCAGTCTGTATGTTGACACGGTGAAAGAGACATCGAGTTCCTGCTTGTTATCAAACCTGGTCTTAACTGAAAGCGATTTGAGATTCAGCGTAGTACTGGGATTGTTCTCTATGGCGTGCAAGTAATTGATAAGCTCATTGAGGGTGACCTTGCGTAGCCTCACGTCAACTGAGGCTTCATCAAAAACTTCGGAGGGCGCAGCAGCCCTCTCCTTCAAAGAATCTATGCGGTCTTTCAGGCCGTTTTGCTCGGCAAGAGTTTCCAAGGTCGTTGAAATCGAAGAATCGAATCCTCCGCCGATTGAGACCCTCATCTGCTTGAGCTTGGCGGCATTTTGATCGTAATTCTCAAGCGCGCGCATGACTTCACGCAGCTGAGTTCTGCCCTTGTCGGCCTCCCGCTCCAGGCTCGCTATCCTGCTGGAAGCGACTGTAACAGGAAGGACCAAGACGAGAATGACCACAACCGCGGCAGCGGCCATAGCGAAGGTCTGCTCGCGCGGATTCATCCCCAGATAGACGCTGTAGAGGCTGTCCAACCTAAATTTCTCTATGGTGAATCTCCCGAGTCGTAGCGCCACGGATCAACTCCCCTGTTTTACGGAAGCGGCAAGGTCCATCGAAAGTTTGAATTTAACCTCTCCCTTTACTCCCTTGCTGACATTTCCCGTGCTGACATTTGCAAATTTGCTGGACTTGTCGAATGTCTGTTTCACTACATCGACAGTCTTGAAATCATCGACTACGCCAGAGAGCGTAACTCTTCCCTCGCCTATGCTGAGATCCACCACCTCTATCTTCAGCTGATCCCTCGGAGGAAGAGCCTCAGAGATATCCTTCATGATATTGAGCGGTGAAGCGCCAACCATCGAATTGAGCTGGGCGATTCTCTCATCGACCTCCGCTTGTTTTGACTTTATGAGGGAAAGCGCCGCTTTCGGAGTTCCCAAGGCCCGAACCGGCGTGTCCGGCATCGCCTGTTTGACTATCGTAGTAACATCATCGCGAAGTTTGTCGACTTGTCTTTTCACCGAATAATATTTTGCGCTGAAATTTACAAGAGCGAGAAAAATAATTGCACCGGCCACGATCGCAACTTTGCGAACGCTCCCGCCCAACTTTTCAACATCCCCCTTGAAAGCAAACTCCCCCTTGCGAAGGTTCACATCAGGGCCGCTCCCGGCAACCCCCTTAAGGGCGAGGGCCAGTGCCTGTGATATGACATGGCGGTGAGCCTCTCCTCTATCTATTTTGGAGAAGTGAAAATCGAGGCAGTTGAGATAAGTGACGTTCATCTTCATGACATCGGATAGATATCTGTCAAGCCCCGGCAATCTTGAAGACCCTCCTGAAAGATAGATGCCTTCTACAGGAACATCCTCCATCTCCCTGAATGTAAAAAGAGTCTGCCTTAGATGCAGCAGGAATTCATCTAGAACTCCACGGATGGCTGTGACAACACCCTTTGAAATGTCATCCATGACCTCATCGTCAACTAGGGGGATCTGCCCCATCTCTATTTTCAGACGCTCGGCCTCGTCGTAGGGTACGTTGAGCTGCTTAGCTATCGCCTGCGTTATCGTTTTTCCTGCAATGGATATGGCCCTGATGTAACCGAGATTTCTCCCGTGGCAGATGGTAACGGTACTCTTCTCGTGGCCGATATCCAGTATGGCATAGGCCCCCTCAGGTGGAACCATCCCCAAGTTGACCAGATTGACAAAATCTATCCCTTCCACGCAGACGTATCTCGGGTCTATGCTGACAGATTCCAGGGTCGAAAGTTCTTTGGCGAGGTCGAGCTTTTGAACATAAACCGCCATGATCCTGGATGTATTTTTCTCCTGCCACAGAACCGCATAGTCCAGAGTCACCTTCTCAATATCGAATGGGATAAAGCTCTCTACCTCAAAAGAGATCGCCTCATCTATTTTTTTCGAACTGCTAAATGGAAAGGTAAGAAGCCTTGAGGTCACCTTCTGGGCTGGGAAACCAACGGCCGCCACCTCCCAAGCGATGTTAAAATCATCTATCAATCCCTGCAGAGCGATGGCCCTCGATTCGTCAGGGGTCAGGAGTTCATTGTATTGAACGGGGCGTTCATAAAATTCCACAAATGAAAAACTCTTAAAGCCCCGCTCTATGACGGCCACTTTTACGGAATAACTCCCGATATCGATTCCTATAACCCTCTGTGGCATAGCATTATCCGCCTTTAATTTCCCTGCGAGAATAGCACAGCCGAACTGTCATATCAAACTGGTTAATATCGCTAATAGATCCTCCAGTACAGGATCTTCCATTTTTTGGGGTCCTGATTCTCAACATCAAGAACGGCCTTTATTCTAACCGTGGTATCTCCAGCCTGCCCAGCCAGTTTTAACGTGAAGAACCTGCTGCTTGAAGTGAGGTAGCTGGCGAAGGTGGAACCTCCCCGCATTCCGGTCTGCCCGGTCCCCTGATCTTCATCGGTCGTACCGCGAATAGCCTTGTCCAAGGCATCGGCTATTTTCGATACGGCCTGATCACCTATCCCGCTATCCGCGCAGGCGGTGTTGATGGAATCGTAGAGACGATTCATCTCATCAACGTCGCCTGTTCTCACGGGGGGAAGATCCGGCGTAGAGGATATGTATCTCACGATCAGACTTTCAACGATTTCCCTGGGCGCGGTGCATGGATTTATCTTACCATCGCCATAGATGGTAAAATTTTCCTGCAGCTCCGGAAACCATAGATCCGTAACGCCGTCGATCAGATAAGCCTCCAGTAGCGTTATCAATTTTGAGTTTCTGGGTTGATATGGAACTCCGAGTCTGTCGTAAATCGATCGTTCCGCTCCGCCGATGCGACCGCTTATCTCATTTATCTCACCATCCGTATCAATCCAGTCACCTATGTTGTCCACTATCTGCGAAATCTGCACCCCAGAGTCCTCAAAGAGGGCTTCATATTTTTTATCTGAAAGAAATTTATAGAGATACTGTTTGTATTCGTCGAATGGACTGGGTTTGCCATCCCCTGCAGATGTCTTGCTCAGCCCCACAAATCCATTCAAATTGATTTTTGTCCCCTCGTCGATGCATTCGCCGTCGAAGTCACCCTCGAATTCGAGAAATTCAGAGGCCATTTTTTCTGCGGATACCGAGGCGCTGCGCTGAAGGCGCTCTATCTTATCCTCGATCTGAGATTCCTCTCCGCCTTCCCCTTCATCCTCTTCACCACCCGCCCCGCCCATGAGCCCCTCCAAACCGCCACCTGTGAAGACGGCTCGTATCAATCCCGTCGAAAGAGGAAACTGCTGACAGAGCGGCATATTAGCGGCTCCCCCAAGATATTGAGAGAGGTTCTGACTCTGCACGATCTGGCGAAACATCCTGTCGAACTTTAGTTCCAGCAGCATGAAGCTGTATGCGGACTTGGCGAGGTAATACGATTGAAGCCTGTCTCTCTCGTTCATAGCAAGGTTGTAGTTAACATTCGTGTTGTACGCGAATTCAACCAGAACGGTGGAAAGAACCACGATGGCCGATAAAACCAGCATGAGAGCTACACCTTTTTTGTTAAACACTCTTTTCATCAGCATGGTCCTGACATTCAAAGCCCTATCGGGTTCTCCCACAAAGCCAGCATGACAGCGGTTGAAAGTGTAATTTCTGCCCCATCATCGTCCGGATCCGGAAACGCAATCCCGATCCTCACAGCCATGGGCAACTTCATACTCCAATCCACCATCTCGCTGTTCCATGTCTTCATCCACTCGCGTTTGGCAGGATGGTAGTACTCGAGGTTGAATTCCCTTATTCCCTCGACAAGAACGAGTGGCTTCCCCTTTACATCGGTGGTGTTATCCAGCCACGGATCGGCACGCCGGATGAGATTGTAGACCCCGGGTTCATCGGATGGAACCACCTCGTAAGAAATTTTGACCTGATCGCATTCCTTGGCCTGTTTGTATAGCCGCATGTGCGAAAGGGATGTAAACTTAAGTAAATCCTGAGCACCCTGGTCATCCCCTATGAAAAAAGTTTTGGCGCCGGAGGTGAACGCCGCCTGTTCTGACCCTGCCCCCTCACCTGCAACTTTCTTGCTGAGAAAGGCCACTGCGAGGTCGTCGGATATCTTGCGCAGCACTACCCGGCCATTTTGAAAGACCGAGTCCCTAAGCTCGGTGCGCTCTTTAGCCCTGAAACTTTGGGAGGAAGACGACCATATCAGGGTCATGATGACCCCCAGTATCGCCACGGCGATGAGGACTTCCAACAACGTGAATCCTTTTTGCAAAATATTTTTCATTGTTCCGACAAACCTCAAAGTTTGACTATATGGGTAACCACATCTACTGATTGTTCTTCACCAAGCTCCAACCACTTGATCTTCAGTTTCAACTCCCTCACGGTTTTGGATATTTCTTTCGTCAATTGCTGGCCGATCATCTGCTGAAAACCGCCCTCTTCGCCGGTCATGGGAGCTGGCAGCTCAACTTTTTTGACTTCCATCTCCCAAGAATAGTCTTCATAGGGCTCGTCGAATTTTCCCTCTTCACTTTTCTCATCGGGAAACTCATTCATCTGTATACCCTTGTGGAGTTCAACTTCGATCTCAACCATCTTCTGCCTTGCCAGCATGGTGGCAACCGTCATCCTCTCGGCGCGACCACTCGTTATCAGCGTATTCCCGGAAAAATCCATCAATGCCAAAAGGGATACCGCCAGTATCGCCATGGCGACCATCACCTCGAGCAGAGTAAAACCGTGGGATTTTTTTGAGGGACCGTCGAGCATCATTCCTCCAATGACCTGTAGGAATCTTCTATGCTGACCCGCCCGCTTATGGGACTTGTCTTTAGCGAATAAATCAACTCGTCATCCTCGTCGCGAAAATTTATTATGGCGCTCTGAACATAGCCGTTTGGGAAAAAATAAATCTCCGCCTGACCGGAATCCATTGGGAAATTTCTGTGTTCGACGTAGATATCCTTGAAGAAAATTCCATCAGGAAGTTTGCTCGGCTTGAGAAGATAAGAATCTACCTGGGTAAAAACCGGTTCCTTTCTTTCCACAGGAGGAATGTTTTCAGCCCCAGGCACAAGGGGATTAACTTCGGCGGTTTTCTGAGATCCCGCTTTTTCCTCTTCCTTTTTGGAATCCTTCTTTGCATAAGGGCGAGAAGAGGAGCTTTCATCCTCCTTGATTATCGTGACCGGATCGGAGGTCGCCTCCACCCAGTAAGCGTTCTCTGAGATATCCAGAACAAGCTTCACGTATATGCCCTCAGTGGCCGATTTGTTATAGATATATCTTATTGTGGAGCCCATCTTGGCAGTCGCCTTCTTCATGTTGAGATCGAGCATGTCGTCCATATTACCCATTACGATACCAAGTATTAGACCAAGAACCGCCAAAGCGACGATGATCTCAAAGAGAGTGAATCCGGAATGTCTGCGTATGATTTTTTTCATCTCGAATGAATTTAAAAATGGCCGACCCGGACCGGAAGTTCCGACCGGGCCGGCCTAGATTTTTTAAAAATATCAGTTCATGGCATCAGAAGAGCTTATATCGGCATCAGCCCCTTCCCCGCCTTCCTGGCAGTCGGCGCCAAGAGAATAAATCTCATAGGGATGTCCCTGTTGGCCTGGCTGAAAGTACTGATAGTCGCACCCGAATGGATCCTGAGGAAGCCTTCCCCCTTTGAGATAGCCGTTAGGGGGATATCTCTTGGGAAGCCTTCCTATGGTGGGTCGCTCAACGAGGGCGGCAAGCCCCTGCTCGGTGGAAGGATAATACCCGTTATCCCTTCTGAAGTGTTCCAGAGCCTCTTCAAAAACCTTTATCTGCGACATCGCAGTCTTCTGCTTTGCCTCATCAAGGCTATCCATCACGTTGACAGTAACGACTGTAGCGATAAGACCAAGGATCGTGATAACGACCATGATCTCGATAAGCGTCATACCTCTCACATCACCCCAAAACTTCCTCATTTCACCCCTCCTTGTGTAAAGTTTAATGACTGTATTTTATCCCAGCTGATTGAGCTTCATGATCGGTAGCAATATCGACAGCACTATAAAAGAGACCACCGCTGCCATAACTATTATCATGAGAGGCTCGAGAAGCGTAGTAAGCGTTGCTAAAGTGTTATCGACCTCCGAATCGAAAGTATCCGCCACCCTTTCAAGCATGCTCTCAAGTTCGCCCGTCTTTTCACCGATCGCTATCATGTGTGTCACAAGCGGCGGAAATTCCTTGCTCCTCTTGAGAGGGTCAGCGACACTCTGTCCTTCCCTTACGCTGTCGCGCGTCTGCTCTATCACATCGCGAAGCCTGGTATTTGTAACTATATTTCGAACTATGTCCATAGAAACAAGAAGAGGAACTCCGCTGGCAAGAAGCGTTGCAAGCGTGCGCGAAAATCTTGCGATTATGATCATCCTGTTGAGCTTGCCAAAAAGCGGAACCGTTAAGGCTTTGCGATCCCACAGAGCTATGCCGGCAGGAGTTTTCAGATACTTTTTCACTCCGTATACAAGCAGGGGGACTCCAATCGCAAAGATGTACCAATAATTTGAAATGGCGCCGCTGACTCCCATCAAAATCTTCGTGGGAAGAGGAAGCGTCGCACCTGTATCCTCAAATATAGCGGTCACCTTCGGAACAACGACAACCAGAAGGGCTATCATGAGCAGCAATCCGACCACCGACATGATGACTGGATATATCATAGCCCCGATGACCTTGCTGCGCAACTTAGCCTGTCCTTCGGTAAAATCGGCAAGCCTCTGGAGAACTACATCTAGAGTACCGCTGTTCTCTCCGGCGTTTATCATGTTGACATAGAGGTCCCCAAATACCTTTGGATATCCCTTTAAAGCATCGGACAATTTGCTGCCCTCTATGACCTTGTCCTTGACGCGGGCAAGTATGCTGCGCAGCTTCGGATTTTCAACCTGATCCACCAAGGCGGTCAGGGCGTCGACAAGCGGGATATTCGCATCTAAGAGGGTGGCTAGCTGTCTGGTCATAACAGCGACCTCCTGGACCTTGATCCTCTGAAAGTATTTCGAAAAATCGATCTGCATCCCGAGGCCGACCTTTTGCTTCATCGCCCCTTCTATGCCAAGAGAGGTCGGAAATATATTCATTCGGCGCAACTTGACTCTGGCCGCACGTTCATTTTCCGCATCCACCGTCCCGGCGGCGCGCTTGCCTTTCGAATCTATTCCTACATATTGAAAAACAGGCATCCGCTACATCCCTTTCTAAACGCTGTCTTCCTGCGTCACTCTCATAACCTCGGCTATCGACGTCATGCCGAGAAGAACCTTCTGCGCGGCATCCTGGCGAAGAGTTTTCATTCCCTGGGCAACGGCCACGTTTTTTATCGTCGCAGCATCGGACCCCTTCATCAGCTCAGCCCTCACATTGTCGGTAACCATCATGATCTCATGTATGGCCATTCGTCCCGAGTACCCGGTCTCCATGCAGACAGGGCAGCCGACGGGCTTGAATATCTGGCGGCCCTTCAGATCTTCTAGCTTCAGTCCGATCTGAGCGAGTTCCTCTTCGTCGGGAACGTACTTTCTGGCGCAGTCCCTGCAAACCGTACGCACCAGCCTCTGCGCAGCGATTCCGAGAACGGACGATGCGACCAAAAACGGCTCGACCCCCATCTCAACAAGCCTCGTTATCGAGCTTGGCGCATCGTTCGTATGAAGCGTTGAGAGAACCAAGTGACCCGTCAGCGATGCCTGGATGGCGACTTCAACCGTCTCACGGTCGCGAATCTCGCCGACGAGTATGATATCCGGATCCTGCCTGAGAAATGCGCGAAGCCCGGAAGCAAAGGTCAGATCGATCTTCGGATTCACTTGCATCTGATTCACGCCATGCAGCTGATACTCGACGGGATCTTCAACCGTAAGTATCTTCACATCGCCCGTATTGAGCCTGGAGAGAGCCGAATACAGGGTGGTCGTCTTTCCTGAACCGGTAGGGCCGGTGACGAGCAAGATCCCATTGTGATAACTTAGAAGCTTTTTGAATATTCCAAGATTTTCACGGGAAAAACCGAGGGACTCCACGTCGAGCAGAATCGCGCTCGCATCGAGGAGCCTCATCACCACGCTCTCGCCGTGCGCCGTGGGAATAGTGGAAACGCGAATGTCGATATCCTTTCCCGCGATTTTGATGCGTATTCTACCGTCCTGCGGCATCCTCTTCTCGGCGATATTCAACTGACTCATAATCTTTACGCGGGAGATAATGGAATTCTGTGCGCGCTTTGGCGGAGTCATTATGTCGTACAAAATACCGTTGATCCTGAACCTGATTTTAAGTTCCCGTTCAAATGGCTCTATGTGAATATCGCTGGCCTTCTGCTTCACGGCTCTAAACAACAGTGAGTTAACAAGACGGATGATGGGAGCCTCATCGTCGGCATCAAGCAGATCGACCGGCTCGTTGAAATCGTCGGCGATCTCGGTCCCTTCGTCGAGCTCGCTCATCTGATCTTCGCCAGAGCCCGTGGCCTTATTGTAAACCGCGTTGATCGCGTTGACTATCTCATACGAGCTGGCGATAACCGGTTTTATATCACAGCCAAAAAGTATCCTGAGATCATCGAGCGCGAAAAAATTGGTCGGATCAGCGATGGCCACATGAACCAGATTTCCTTCCTTGCGAAGCGGAAGGACCTCATTTTGCTTGGCGTAGTTTATCGGAAGATTGGAGATCAGATCGGTGGCTATCGCTTCCACGTCAATTTTATTTTCGTATGGAAAACCGAGTTGGATCGAGAGCGCTTTAAGTATATCCTCCGAGCGAAGAAATTTTAGCTGAACGAGGGCGTCACCCAGTTTGATCCCTCGCTCGCGCTGAACGGCGAGGGCCTGCTCCAACTGATCTTCAGTGAGAGAGCTTGTTTCCAGCAGAATTGCGCCTAGGCTTCTTTCCTCCATACCCCGTTCAATCCCCCTTTAAACGATCGATCAATAACCGAAATCAGGCGACCCCTTTTGATTCAGCTTCGGCGTCCCCGGCGCCGTGCTTTGCTGTGGCGCTAACTGAGGAGGCGGAGCCAAATACTGCATCTGCGGAGCGCCGTCAGCGCCCAGCGGTGCGACGGTTATCACGGGCTGCGAAACGGCCAGAGGTGCAGTCCCCGGCTGCTGATAGTTCTGCCCTGAAGATGAAACGGGAACTGCTGGTCTGGGAGCGTAGTCGAGCAAATCAGCCCTATGAGCGGCAAGCGATTCGTTAATCTGCCTCTGCTGCCTTCTGCCAAAATTATTTGAAACGAAATCATTGCGCTGCTGAATCTTTCTCTTGGTAATTTCCGCGAAGTCCGAAGGATCGCGAATGACGTACGGAGTTATGAAGACAAGAAGATTCGTTTTATTTCCCTGTTTACTCCTGTACTGAAAGAGCCAGCCGAGAATAGGAATATCGCCAAGCAGAGGTATCTTGCTCCTGTTGGAAGTATCCATATCTTCCATCAAACCGCCCAGCACCACGGTCTGGCCATCCATGGCGACGACTGTGGTCTGAATTTCCCTTTTGGTAGTATCAGCGGCGCCGGTGTCAGGATTTGGGACCGAGGTAAAATTCGAAAGTTTATGGTGAATCTGGAGCCTCACCGAATCCCCTTCGGTGATCTGCGGAGTGATCTTGAGCATCAAACCGGCCTCCAATGGAGTCGGCTCGAAAGTCGTGGTTCCGGCATTGGCGATCGTAGTGGATTTTTTGGCATAGATGGTCTTGCTGACATCGATGCTCGCCTCCTGATTGTCGAGGGTGAGAATATTCGGCGTCGAAACGATATTGGCCTGCGACTGAGTCTGAAGAAAATTCAGAAAAGCGGCAAAAGCCGGGATGGTGAGCTCCTGCGAACCGCCGCCGCTGCTCGGTATATCGATCGTGATAGTATCCCTTGAAAGAAGACCGCCCAACAAACCAGGCTGCGAAAAAAGACCGGTGGGTGTAAAAAACTGAGCGGGGTTCATCCCGCTGAAACTCGAACCTCCGAAACCGATCAGGCTGCCGGCCGTTCCACCGCCATAGCCGGTAGCGCCGGCGGTAGAACCACGCGTAACGGACAATTCCATGACTATGGACTCGAGATAGACCTGCCGCCTAGGGACATCGAGTTTGGAGATCAACTCGTCGACCAGTCTCTTATAGTCTTTGGCCGAAGAGGTAATTATAAGCGCGTTGGTAGTTTCATCTGCACCTATCTTTATTTCGTCTCCAAAGCTCGCAACGGCTGTTCCGGCCGCACCCTTGCTTCCATCACCCTTTGCAGCCCCCTTTGCAGTACCCATCGAACGCGCCCCCGACGTGATAGCAGAAAGGGTTTCAGCCATCTCCATAGCGTTGGCGTATTTCAGGTAATGCACATGGATGTTGCCCCCCTCCCCCATATCGAGGGGAACATCCAGCTTGGCAATGACCTCTCTGACTTTTCCTATAGCCCTCTTGCTCGCATAGACGATGATGGAATTTGTGCGTTCGTCGGCTATGATTTTTGAAACCTCTTTCAACTCTTCCAATTGGGAACCGGTCGTCGCCCCTCTCCTTGTTGTAGCTGTCGGTCTGGCTGTCGTCCCCCTGGAGGACTGCTGTTCTATCTCAAAAATATTCAACACAGTCGCCGCGACCTGCGTAGCATCCGCATAATTTATCGGCACGATTTCAAGAACCTGCTGTGGCCCCTCCTGATCGAGCTCCTTGATGATCTTCATGAGGCGATCGATGTTAGTTCCGGAATCCGTAATCACCAGGGTGTTGGTAGAGGGATAGGCAAACATATTTCCATTTTTCGAAATCAGATCCTTGATTGCGCTGGACATATCAAGGGCGCTGATATTCTGAAGCGAGATAAGCCTGGTCACGTAGCTGTCGGTCTCAGGCGTGCTGTCAACGTAGATCGGAATGGGCGACGATATCGCATCCTTGAGCGCAACTATCTTAATGATCCCCCCGGGCCCCGTCACTGTAGTAAAACCGCCGACCTCGAGGGCCGAAAGAAAGGCCTGATACGCCTCCTCTTTGGTCATCTTCCTCTCGGAGAGAATCGTGACCTTTCCCCTGATTTTGTCGTCGATGATGAAATTTTTTCCGGTCGCCTTGCTGATCTGTTTGATTATGTCCTTTATGTCCTGGTCCTGGACATTGAGATAGACCAGATCATCCTCCTCAGCAGAGGGCGAGACGGGGACAGGATCCTGCTCCAGAGGAACGGTTCTCACGTCCCCCGCCTGAGGGAGCCTTACCGTGCGCCCCCCTTCTTCATCCTGCGCAAGGGAAAGCACAGGAGAGAGGATAAGCGTAAAAATGAGTAAAAACGCCAATGTATTTTTAACGTATCTCATATTCAAGTGTGGTGGGCTGGCCCTGCCTTATCAGGTCCAGCGCTATGCTCTTTTGATCCTTGAGCTGATTAAAAATTTCAAAACCCCTTTTGATATCCAGTTCGAGGCCATTGATTTTTTGAAGGACATCCCCTCTCCTGAGGCCGAGCTTAGCAAATAGGGAACCATTCTTCACCGACAAAATCTTCATCCCCGAAACTCTGTTTCCCGAAAAATTCGGCACCGCTCTTATGTCCGTGTAGAGCTTATCAAGATTCTGAAGGGCATTCTCTACCTCGCGCTGATCCACCGCAAACTTCCCCCCCTCCTGAACGACGGTAAGATCTTTTTTCTCACCCTTGTCAGCCGGAGCGGCAGAGGCAAGCGCATCTGCCGGAGCACCGAATATGCTCGGCCCCCCGTCAGCCATCACCTCCGCATATTCTAGGCGTTCGCCGTTTAAAAATTCGATCCGGTCCGGCTGAACCAGGACGAGCTTCGTGTTCGGGGCGAAGCTCTCCTCATCCCCTACGGCATAGACGTTGAAAGTCGAGCCTCCCTTCCCGGTCCCGCCCGTGATAGTGGCGGTGGACCTCTTGTCGCGCCCGGCACCCACGACCAGAACTCCTATCACTTTGATCCCGAGGCTGGTGGGAACAGCCTGTCCTGAAATATAACTTTCGTCGCTATCACTTTTAGACTCCCTCTCTACAGGCGCGTCCGGTGCCCTCTCCGAAGGGTCAAACATATTGCGCTCTACTATCACGCTATAATCCGAGAGCGGCCTGCGCTCGCTTTGGACAGGAGGGGCGTCAGCAACGGTTAAAACCCCTATCGACTTCTTGACCTCAAGGCTTTTGCCTACATAGACGCTGGTGATCCTGGCCAAAAAAAACGAGCAAAGCAGCACACCTATAAGATCTATAATCCACGAGTACTGGCGAAAAAAACCACCCATTAAGCGGCTCCCCTTTTGCGGGCATTATACATATGGTCGCAATAAGTTAAAACAGAAAAATACTTAAAAATAACAATATCTTTTGCCACTTGCGGCAAAACTTTTCACAAAAATTTTGGATGGGCCTGTCAAAAGCTTTAGGGTAGAAGATTATACATATCAATAGTATAGCGGCTATTTCAAAACTTAGTATGTAACAATAGGGGCTAGCACGCTAATTTAAAAATGATTAAGTTTGGAAATTGATGATTGGCGCACTATAAATCAACCCGTTGGCCAGCAATAGTTACAGGATTTTATCAGTCACAAGGTCGGCCGGGGCGAACCCTCCTGCAGAGCGGAATCTCGTTCGATGGGTATAAAAAATTTAAACGAAGCCCCGTTCTCCTCGTGGCTTTCTACCCATATCCTCCCGCCATGCATCTCTATGAACTGCCTCGCCAGCGACAACCCTAGCCCGGTTCCGCCAAAGCTCCTGGTGATAGAGCTGTCGGCCTGGCGAAACATCTCGAATATCTTGTCGTGCTGGTCTTCCGGGACTCCTATGCCGCTGTCAGTAACCTGAAACAAGACGAGATCCCCCCCATGTCTCATCCTCAAATTGCCGTTACCCTTTGGAAAGACGTCGGAATTCGAATTCTCGAGCGTAACCTCGACCCTTATCCAACCCTTAGGCGGGGTGAACTTATTGGCATTGGCCATAAGGTTCAGGATAACCTGCTGTATCTTTCTCTCGTCCCCTTTCACGATCGGAATCTCGGGATCTATGCTGAGCTCAAAGAGCTGAGACTTTCTTTTTATCAGCGGGGAGATGGTCGCCACCACGCGCCTTACGGTTTCTTCGATGCTGAAGGAGGTAATGTCTAACTCCATACGGCCGGATTCTATCTTGGTTAAATCGAGGAGACTGTTGATCATCTCGAGAAGATCGGCGGCATTGTGGAGCACCTCCTTGACGCTGTCGCGCTGCTCCTCAGAAAGCTCGCCCATCACCTCCTCCATGAGTAGCTCTGAAAAGCCTATGATGGCGGTTAGAGGTGTACGAAGTTCGTGGCTCATGGTCGCCAGGAACTCCGACTTAACATCGTTGGCCCTCTTCAAGTCCTCGTTCATCCTGCGAAGCCTATCAACCATAGCCGCCGCCTCGAGGGAAAGCGCGGCCTGGTTGGCGAAGGACTCCATAGTGGCGACCTGTTCATCCTCAAAAAACGGATATTTGCTAAAGCCTATAAGAGCCCCAAGGACGTTCCCCTCCAGGACGAGGGGAAGGGCTATCATCTTTCGCACACCCATCAGGTGTTGAAGCTTTTCACACCTCTCAGGGGAAAGGTTGGATGTAAAGCCACCGAAGATCTCGTGAATCTCCCTCCTGAAAACTATCCTGTGTTTCGATATCTCGCGCATTATCTGGTTGTTTTCCAAAAGTTCCGAAAGGGGAAATTCCATTCCGTCCGGAGAGGCGCCGAGAATCTCGGAAATCTCGGCCGTGCGCGGGTGCGTGCCGGGGGTGTACAGGCGAATCATGTCCCTCTTCCTGTCGAAGTGCAGAAGTATCGCCGATTCCAGCTCAAGCCCCTGCAAAACCCCGGCAAGGAGCTGATGTATGACATTGCTAATCACCGCCACGCTCCTCACCGCAGCCCCCACGCTGTGAAGAGCGGTCAGTTCTCTATTTCGTTTTTCGAGCGCCCTCTCCCTCTGCTGGGAGAAAAAAATCGAGACCTTGACGGTATAGATGACCGCAGCCATGAATATCACGAGAAGCGTGAAGTGCGCCGCCGATGTGTAGGTCGGAATCGGAAGTCTGCCGCCGTAATTATAAATCAGGGGCGGAAAAACGCCAAATTTACAGAGGAGCAGAAAAACGCCATATGTCAGACCGGAAAAAACAGCGATCAATCCTGCTAGATAATGATTGTATATAAATCCCGCTGTCATCGCATAGAATAGGTAGAGGATGAAATTTGAGCTGTGCGGCCCCCCTGTCAGGTAGATGACCGCAGTTATAGCGACCAGGTCGCTCATCAGCTCAGCTATGAAAGAGGATATCAGAAACCTATCTCTGATGACGTTATAGTAGGCAATTGCGGTGACAAAAAAACAGCAGAGTATCAGCAGCCCAGCCCCTATGGCCTGGGCGAGGATCCCGCGTGTGAAAAAGAGAAAGAAGGCCCAAAAGCCGACAAATGCTAAAATCCTCAATTTGGTAGTAAATATGTGGCGCCGGCGATAGTCGGGCACGAAGGTATCTATCAGGTTCTCACGGGAGATCATTTGGTGGGGAGTATTATCAAGGGGTTGTGATTATAGCAAGAGATTCGGTCCACAAACCGTAAGCAAACTCCTTGACTTTGCTTCGGAATCCCATTAGTAACGCCGGGCTTTCAAGGAGGAAATCATGGCAAGAGTTACGGTTGAGGATTGTCTTGAAAACGTTGAAAATCGCTTCGCGCTTGTACACGCAGCAGCGCTTAGAACGAAACAACTCTACAAGGGGTCCCGTCCGATCGTCTCCTGCAAAAACAAGGAGGCTGTAACCTCGCTCAGGGAAATCGCCGAAGGCAAGGTTCGGATCGTCTCCGATGATCTGACCCCATCTGAAAAATAAGATATTCCATAAAATTTTATTTTTTGAAATATTGCAGGCGGAATGGCGCGCTCTTTTCAAATTTGCTGAGGGAACTTTCTCTTCGTTGCATACATGCCGGAGTGGCGGAATTGGCAGACGCAGCAGACTCAAAATCTGCCGAAGCTTACCCTTCGTGCCGGTTCAAGTCCGGCCTCCGGCACAATCCGGCTCTTTTTACAAAAGGGCTGGATTGAAAATAGCATTGGAAAATAGAAAATGGAGGCGAATGTCTTTTCCTTTTGAAAGATTGGATGTGTATCGAAAATCGATAGACGTTATCGAAAAAATCGAAGACATCTGCGAGTCTCTAAAGGGAAAGATAAGCCGTTCACTCCAGGATCAGTTTAGCAGAGCAGCAATGTCTATAGCGCTTAATATTGCTGAAGGAAATGGGAAGGGACACAAAGCGGAAAAAAGACAGTTTTTCTGGATAGCTCGCGGTTCCTGTTTTGAATGCATACCTATAATCCAAATCCTTCACCGGAAAAAACTGTTAACTGACATTCAACACTCCGACTTATTTGAATCGCTCGAAATTATCGCTAAAATGTTAACAAATTTAATAAAGTCGGTTGAGAAAAACTTGGAAGGCTGAAGTCGATTGACAATTTTCTAATGCTATTTTCTATCCCGCCGCAGGCGGGATTTGCCGAGATAGCTCAGCTGGTAGAGCAGCTGATTTAGGCAGCCCTTATGAAAGCGGCTGCGCATGCAGACGGTTTCGTTAGGGCTGCGAATCCCTGGAGTGCGA
>JAAZCA010000006.1 GCA_012513515.1 Myxococcales bacterium
AGGACTGCTCGGTTATAAAAAACTCATCTTATCGATTTTAAAGACCTCCCTCGCCAGCGCCATGATGGGGGCCTCCATAGTTTTAGTCGAGCGCATATTAGGGGATTGGAATCTCACATCTCTTCTGATGAAGATCGTAAGGCTGCTTTTGATGATGCTGGCAGGAACTGCGGTCTTTATAGTCATCACGAGGATTATCAACCGAGATGACTATATGGCGCTGATACAGATGGTTAAAAGGCGCAGAAATTCCAAGCCTGTCAGTTCCTAAGTGAAACCGATCTGATGAAATTTTCAACTGACCTGTCGTAGCTTTTTTCAGCCTCCGGAGGGAAAAAACAACCCGGGATCTCGCCATTTTTTCTGTGGTACATCACGCACTCACAGCATTTGCCCCGCCTGGAACAGGATGTATATGTGCAGGTGCAATTTTTCAGTATATCCTTCTGTTTACACTCCATCGTTTATCCCCCGATTGTTATGCTGCGGAATTTTTTGCGCTTCATGATTACATCGACGAGGCAATAGAGCCAGAGAAGAAAGATCGCTGCTATGTAGAGGAAGATCGCGTTTTTGTTGATCTGCCACGCTTCATAGAGGGCTACGCTGGTGGCGTTGGCCCCCATGTCAACGGGGATCATCATGCTCAATCGTTTCACTACCGCCAGGCCATATTGGACTGATGCAGCGGTGAGAAAGAGGATCGAAAGTGCGCTGATGGCTATAGCGCGAATTCTTTCTCCGATCAAAAAATATCCCGCTCCGGGAAGGGCAAATGCATTTATCAGCATAGCGAGCACGTATCTTTTATCTTTGTCCATAACCTATCCTTTCTCGGCAGCGGATTTTGCATCCTTCCACAGGTCATCCCACTGCTGCGGGGTCAGGGATTTCATATCCATACTGCTTTGAGATATTTTTTCTTCCATGGAGTTAAACCTGGCTATGAAGCGGTCGGAGGCCCTTCTTAGGCTTCCTTCCGGATCAAGCCCCAGAAATCTTCCGAGATTGGCCAGGGTAAAAAGGAGGTCGCCGTATTCATGGTCGATGGCATCCGGATCGCCGGATTCCTTCGCCTCTCGAAGTTCGCGAGACTCCTCTTCTACCTTGCCAAGTATCCCTTCCGCATCGCTCCAGTCAAATCCTACACGCGAGCTCTTTTCGCCTAATCGGAAAGCCTTGAGAAGTGAGGGGAGGGCGCTTGGGACTCCCCCGAGAACGGTCTTTTTCCCTTCCTTCTTCTTTAAGAATTCCCAGTTTTTAAGGACCTCGTCCGAGTCAGAGACGCGTACATCCCCAAAGACGTGGGGATGGCGATGGATTAGCTTTGCGCTGATTCCCTCTATCACCTCGTCGATTCCGAAGCGGTTCTCTTCGGTAGCGATCTGGGCGTAGAATAAGATTTGAAGGAGCAAGTCGCCAAGCTCCTCCTTGAGGGCCTTGAAGTCCCCGCGGTCGATAGCTTCCAGAGTTTCGTAGGTCTCTTCCAGGGTGTGTGCGGCGATATCCCTGTACCCCTGTTCCCGATCCCACGGGCATCCGTCCGGAGCCCTTAGCTTGGCCATTATTTTAACCAGCTCCTCGAATTTTTTCCCGGTGTTTTCCATCAGGCATGAATAAACGAGCGAGCGAAGTATGTCAATTTGTAGGGTGTGTATCTATGAAAATATTTCAGCTGCGTCTCTGAAAAATTCCTTGAATGATTCTATAACGTCGCGCAGGCGCAGCTCTGGACGGATAGTGTAGAGGTACCATGGGATGTCCTTTTTTATTGTACCGTCCATTTCCTGAGTCCCTGAAAACTTGGATGTGTAACTCAGGGAATCATGAGTACTCTCTTGGCAGATGACTCCCGGAAAGCGCGGTTCTATATCGAGCATCTTGGAATACACGCATAGGTTGTTGAACATCTGCAGATTGGGTCCGCTGTAGATATGATCCTTAAGATTGTGATCTTCTTCAGGGTACATGGAGAGGATCTGAGCGCCGTTTATAAGTGCCATTTCGCGTGCGGTGGAATCTATCGAGAGGAAGGGGTATCTGTCGCTTGCAAATCTTACCTCTGTGGAGCGAAAGATGCTTTTTTTCATTTTCTTCAGCAGATAATCATAGGTCATCGCCTTGAGGTATATCGAATGGACCGGATGAAGGATCGCCCGGAGCATTTCTTTCTGATTGAGAAATGCCTGGTCAGGAATTATTCCGCGATATTTTCTTGCCACTTCTTCATCTTCGCCGGATTCGATTGCCAACTCCAGTATTATCTGACCAGGGCCGAACCCCTGTTTGGTTAAGTTTCCGCGCATGGAGGTCGCCATCTTCCAGGCTATGAAGAGCCTGTTGGAAGTATGAATTTCAGGAAATGCCTTCCCGATTTCATCTGAAAATTCGCAATCGATTTCGCGGCATGCGGCGGAATCCTGCCAGATGTCTATCGAATCGAGATTTCTCAGTTCATGTATGAAATGCTGCCTTATCCATATCCTCACGTTGTCGATGTGAAGATCTGGGTGTGAGCTATGGAGTAGTTTTGCCGCTTTTTCAAAATCGGCATCATATTTTTTTATATAGTTTAAACAGGGCCTGTAGAAGCCCAGGAAGTTGAATGGTGTAGGCCAGTCTGCGTAGTCGGTGAAAGTTTTTATCTCTCTTTTGCCGGAGTAGAAAATGAAGAGCCCTTCTCTATGGGATTTCGCACCCCCCTCTTCAATTTTGAATGTGGCTATTGGTTCGCTTTTTTCATTTCCCCATGGCGGGAGCCTCTGAGTTGTGACGATTGGCATCAAAAAGGGCTCTCTAAGATCCTGGGATACCTTGAGAGGGGAGAAAGCATCTACTCCGTGGATTTTGACGTATCTCTCGACAGTGCCGAATCTTTCTCCAATTCCGTTGCAAAGCGCCGCAACCCCTTTATCCAGTTTGGAGAGGGGGATGCTGCAGATGCGGCTTAAAAAATCTTCGGATTTTCCACCGTCATAGACCGATTGGGCGCGAATGTCGATTTGGGGCTGCTGGAGCAGTAGCGTTTTAAGTCTATCTGTCGTGATTTTGCCGAAATCCTCCGCAGGTATTACGGTGTCAGCGGAGAGCCCTTGCGGATCTCCCAAGATTTTTCCGAGAAGTTTTGCCATTCTAGAGGCTTTATCGGAGCGGCGCTGAAAATGTTGCTATGATTCGGCTCTCTGTTGGTTTGAAACAAAAAACCCGCCGAAGCGGGTTTTTATTTGGAGAAATGGCGGCAAAATCAGCTGACCTCTATTTCCACCTTCTTTGGCTTTGCCTCATCCTTCTTGGGGATGTAGATTTCGAGCACTCCATCTTTCATATTCGCTTTGATCTTTTCAGGATCGACAGTTGAGGGCAGCTCGAAGGATCTGGAGAATGAGCCATAGCTGCGCTCGATTCTGTAATAGTTTTCCTTTTTCTGTTCATCCTCGAATGAGCGTTCCCCCTTTACGGTCAGTACGCCGTTTTCAATCCCGAGTTTTATATCTTCCTTCTTTATCCCGGGTAATTCGGCGCTTAAGATAACTGCCTCCTTGTCCTCTCTGATGTCCACCGGAGGTATCCATGCAACCGAGGCGAGGTTTCCCTGTTTGCGTCCGCCTCTAAATCCGAAACCGTGAAATAGGCGGTCGACGTCATCGTGAAGATCCCAAAGATCCCTCATTGGAGACCAAGTCTGTAAGCTTTTCATAATTAACCCTCCCTTGAATTTAAGGTTTAAATTTCCATTCCCGCGGGGGATTTCTTCTACGCAGAATAGATGGGGACCGCTCTGGCTCTAGTCAAGGGGGGCTTATCATTTTTGCCGTTGCATTTCTGCCCCCATAGGGGCTAGATGTAGGCTTATGATTTTCCTTAGGAATTACTTCTTAAATACCACCCCAGAGGTGGACGTCTTAAGCGTCATCCACGAGGTGACAAGAACGATAAGGGAGTCCGCTGCGAGCGAGGGGCTAGTTACCATAAGCGTTCCTGCTCCAGGCGGTGCCTTGGCTATATTGGAGCCCCTCCCTGATATTATAGCGAAGTTCAAGGAGGCGATCCGCATTTTTCCTGGGGAAAATGAACAGACTAAAAACAGGCGCAAGGAAGAGGTGTTGGTTGGCCCCAGGGTTGTGGCGGCAATTCTCGGAAAATCGCTTTCAATCCCATTTAAGGATGGCAGGCTTCTGCTGGCTCCCCGTGAGGAGCCGGTCCTGGTGGACCTGGAACGCAAGGGACTTCGCAGGGAGTTTTACGTCCAGGTAGTCGGGGCAGATATGAGACAGCAGGGCCGAGTTCCGCAGCAGATGGCCAGGAGATGAAGATGTCCAAAAAAAAAGAGCGCGGGGCGAAGGTCATAAAGCTCCGCTTCGAGGACAACCGCTTGGCCCGCGACCTATTCGGATCGGAGGACAGGCACCTGAGGGATCTCGAGAAACATCTCGGGGTTGAGATAAGCGCGCGCGGGAGCGAAGTCAGCATAAAGGGGTCTGAATCCGAGATAGAGCTCGGCGAGAGAATTCTCAGTGAACTCTATTCACTGCTCAAGAAGGGGTATCCCATAATAGGCGCCGATGTGGAGAGGGTGCTGCGCCTCCTTTCCCGCGACAGGAATGCCGATCTGGATTCGCTTTTTTCGCAGTCTATATTCATTCCTTCGAAGAAGAAGGTGATCGTTCCGCGCACTCCTGCTCAGCGCGAGTATCTCGAAGCTATCAAGAATAACGACGTGGTCTTCGCCGTGGGGCCTGCCGGAACCGGTAAAAGCTATCTGGCGGTCGCCATGGCGATTGCCGAGCTCTTCAAGCGCGAGTTTTCCAAAATAGTCTTGGCGAGGCCTGCGGTTGAGGCCGGAGAAAAGCTCGGATACCTTCCCGGAGACATGCAGGAAAAGGTAAACCCCTATCTGAGGCCGCTGTACGACGCTCTCTACGATATGCTAGATCCTGACAAGGTCGCCGAGTTGATTGCCGAAGATATGATAGAGGTTGCCCCTCTCGCTTTCATGCGTGGGCGAACGCTTCACAACTGTTTCATAATTCTCGATGAGGCACAAAACTGCAGCTATCAGCAGATGAAGATGTGCCTGACGAGGCTTGGTGTGAATTCCAAAATGGTTATCAACGGAGATGTTACGCAGATAGATCTTCCGGAAAATCAGCGTTCCGGACTTTTAGAGGCCTTCAGAATTCTCAAGGGATGCAATGGAATAGCTTTTCATAGTTTTACCGACGTGGATATAGTCAGGCATCCATTGGTTGGCGAGATAGTGCGGGCTTATAGAGCCGACGAAGAAAAGAATTCCATTGCTGCCAGAGAGATCAGGGGGGGGCGATGAAAATAGAGGGCTACAACAACTTGAAAAATATAATTCTGAAATTGAAAAAGGGGGACCTTGAAGATGTCCCGCCTTTTTTTCGCTCCAAAGCCTTTTCCTGGCTTCTCATATTGATCTTCGCTTCGATAATTACGTTGCTCGCTACTGTCTCGCTGCAATACGTACCATCCGGAATAGTTGAAGGGATGATAGCTCCGAGAAATATCAAGGCCGATCGAAATTATGAAATTACAGATGAAGAGGCTACTGAAAAAATTCGCGGCGAAGCAATTGTGGGAATTTTGCCGGTATATGATCTTGAAGATGCCGTATCCGCATCTATTGCTGAACGGATAAAGCTGGCATTTGCCAATGCGAGAGTGAAGTATCAGTCGCAGATGGATCTTTTGAGGGCGCGCAAGCAGAAGAATGACCTTCTCTCCGAGGAAGAAAGCGAGGCGCTTCGCAACCTCTTTGCCGAAAACCTTGGAGTCCTTCCCTCGCAAGCTCAGTGGAAACTACTATTAGGTGAGAGGCTCGATGCAAGGTCTGAAAATTATCTCATAGACCTGATAATTAAGGCTCTGGAAAAACCGGTTATCGCTGAAAGGGTTGCGCTGGACGCGGAGGCCGCGAATGGAATCACGGTTCGTAGGAAAATTTCAGTAGATGGCGAGTCTTCTCCGGAGATCAAGGAGACGACGCTCAAGGATTTGTCGCATATCCTGACAACCGATGAGGCGAGAAAGGGCATAGCCAAGATAGAACTCCCAAATTATGAATTTAGAAATCCCGAGTTTGCTTCAAAGATCAAGGTGCTGGCTCAGGAACTGATCGAGCCGAACTTCGGGCTCAACCGTTTGGAAACTCAGAAGCGAAGGGACGATGCGGCGCTTAAAGTGAAGAGCGTCGTCCTCAAGGTAAAATCGGGAGAGATGATCATTCGCGAAGGGGCAAGATACGAGCCTTGGCATATAAAGGTCATAGATGGAATCCGCAACGAGAAGAGCCGCGGGATGTATCCTCTCGAATTCATCGGGACCTTCGTCTTAGTCATGCTTTTCATAGTTTTTCCGTTTTATCTCGCCGAGCGTTTTTTTAGAAGGATAAGACCCAGCAAGGCGGACCATATCCTGATGGCCTTCATCGCCATTTCAATTCTTCTCATAGAGAGATTTTACATACTGCTCGCCCCAGGTCTTCACGATGCTTTCTTTTTTAATGCACCAATCACGGCTCTGCACTATGCGATTCCTATCGCAGGCGGTGCCATGCTTCTGAGGATGTATCTTGCCCCGGAGATATCGATGGTCTTCGCTCTCTCGATGAGCGTGCTTTCAGGGCTACTGCTGGAAGCAGATATGAATTTCTACGTTTACATAATAATGACCAACTTGGGCGCGGTGATAGCGGTGGCGAGAGTTGACAAGAGGAGTTCCATCTTGAAGGCCGGGCTTCTCACTGGGGCCATAGGTGTCGCTGCAATAGTGGGCACCAGCATGATAGGGTTTGCCAGCGCATCCATGTCGGCCTCTTTCTCCGGAATGATGTGGGGGATTCTTCTGTCCATGATAGGCGGAATTGCCTGTTCGATATATACGATGCTCGCAGCCCCGATAGTCGAATCGCTTTCCGGATATACCTCCGACATCAAACTGCTCGAGCTGGCAAATCTCAATCATCCGCTCCTCAGGGAACTCATCGTAAGGGCTCCCGGGACCTATCATCATTCCCATCTGGTCGGAATTTTAGGAGAGGCGGCGGCCGAGTCGATCGGAGCCAATCCGCTTCTGGTGCGTGTCGGCGCCTACTATCATGACATAGGAAAGTTGAAAAAGCCCCAGTACTTCATCGAAAATTCAAAAAGCGGCGAGAATAAACACGAGAAGATAAGTCCCAACATGTCAGCTCTGGTGATCTCTGCGCATGTGAAGGACGGGATGGAATTGGCCCTTAGCTCCGGCATTCCGAAGCGCATAGCCGACATGATACCCCAGCATCACGGAACGCGCCTTATGAGCTATTTTTACGCCAAGGCCAAGGAGGGTGAAAATCCGGATGTCGAGAAGGTCGATGAAAAGGACTTCAGGTATCCCGGCCCTAAACCTCAAACCAGGGAGGCTGCTATACTCATGCTCGCTGACACGGTCGAGGCATCCGTCCGGGCTCTCAAAGAAAAGGGAAGCGCTAGAATACAGCAGACGGTGGAGCGCTCCATCAACGATATATTCGCAGAATCACAGCTCGATGACTGTGAGCTGACCTTGCAGGATCTTCACGATATAGCGAAAGCCTTCGTGAGAATACTTTTGGGTATCTATCACCAAAGAATAGAGTATCCTAAGAATGAAGAGGATAAGAATGAAATCAGCATCATCGATGAAAATTCCACACGTGAAACTGACTCTCTCGAATCGTCACCCGAAGAAGAGAGTCAATCTCAAGGATCTTGAGAGGCGGCTTTCCAGGCATTCCTCCGTTTCCAATGCTGCCCGCAGAAGAGTGGAGGTCGTCTTTACCGATGATCCTACGATAAGGAAGCTCAGCGGAAAGTATAGGGGCATTCGTCATGCGACTGATGTCCTTTCATTTTGCTACGGGGATGAAGGGATAAAACAGGGCTTCGCATTTGGTGAAATCATAATTTCTCTTGATACCGCTGCGAAACAGGCGGCGGAGAGAAAGGGGACTTTGCGCGACGAGTTGCTCCTGCTTATCATCCACGGTCTGCTTCACATGGCAGGCATGGATGATGAGGATCCCGATTCATGGATTGCGATGAGACATGCCGAGTTTGAAAATCTTATAAAGATTGTTTAGGTTGCGCAGCCACCTGTTTCTAGATAACTCAAGAGGGATTTTATGTATATGATCGAAATGAGCCGATGCAAAAGGGTGATTCTGGCACTTATTTCCGGTTTGCTTGTCAGCGCTTCTTTTCCATTCTATCTGGCAGGTTTTAGCGCCCCGGACATGGGATGGATTGCGTGGTTTGCCCTGGTCCCTCTGTTCGTGGCAATCAGGGGGCTCGCTCCCAGAAAAGTTTTTTTGCTCACCTTCGTGGCTGCCTTCGTCTGGTATGGCACTTCGGTTTTCTGGGTTGGAAATGCGATGTACGTATTCGGCGGGCTCTCCCTGTCCATCTCCTCCCTGATAACCCTTCTGCTGGTTCTCGTAGTGACCCTTCACATATCCCTGGCCCCTGCGATAGCAGCCTTTATTTCACAGAGGTGGCGCGGTGAACCGATACTTCTGCTGCCGCTGGTCTGGGTAGCGATGGAGCTTTTCAGAAATTATTTTCCGTGCGGAGGCTTCCCGTGGTCAACGATGGCGATGTCCCAGTGGAAATATCTTCCGCTCATTCAAATCGCGGATATCGTAGGAGCGTACGGAGTTATCTTCCTTGTAGTTTTTATCAATGCCTCCATCGCCGAAGCGATCTTTTTTCTCTGCAAAAAAAATGTTTCCCATCCGCTTTTCAAGCTGTCAATTTCAATTCTGATAATAGCCGGGGTCTTGTCGTACGGATATTTCAGAATGGGGCGGATAGATTCCATATCGGAAAGTTCGGAGATATATCCGATAGCTCTGATTCAGGGGAATATATCGCAGGATGAAAAGTGGGATTCCGGAAAGGCGCAAAAAAATCTTGATGCGTATCGCCAAGAGGCGGCGAAACTGCTGCATGGACAGGTTCAGCTGATAGTCTGGCCGGAGGCCTCCTTTCCATGGTATCTGAAGGGCGATTCCAAAGAGTTGCCTCCCTCTAACTTCGGCATACCGGAGGGTTTCATAGGAAAAGCTCCGTTCACGCTGTTTGGCGCCATCCTCTCGGAAGAAAACGATATCTATCGAAACAGCGCAGTTCTCGTGGATTCCGGGGGAAAGGTCGAATCCGTTTACCATAAGGTCCATATGGTTCCGTTTGGCGAGTATGTCCCGTATGAAAAACTATTTTTCTTTCTCAGAAGAATAGCCCTGCCGACGGGGAATTTTATTCCAGGCGAAGATATTCATCCAATGAGCGCAGGGGGAGTGCGTTTTACTCCGCTTATATGCTACGAAGATATATTTCCGGAGCTTGCCAGGTCATCGACCTTGCAGGGCGGTGAGTTCATAGCCAATATAACGAACAATGCCTGGTTTGGAAGAACGGCGGCTCCTTTTCAGCATCTGGCCCTTTCGATATTTCGTGCCGTCGAAAACAGAAGGTATATGCTGCGTTCCACGAACACGGGGGTCTCCGCGGTCGTCGATCCTGTTGGAAGGGTTTTAGTGAGATCGGAGCTTTTTGAGCCTGCGACCATAGTGTCGAGCCTGAAGAGGATGGATCTTATTTCAAGCTACACAAAAAACGGCGACTGGTTCGCGTTGGGGTGCGCGCTTTACACCCTCATAGGAATGTTTTTTGGGCTGGCTGCTAAGTACAGGCGCGGATAATCAGCCATGAATTGGGGGGAATGATGAACAGGGAACTTCGTGAGAAATACGACAACCTGAAGGATCGTCTGGTAGAGATTAGGGGGCATCTTTGACGTAGATGCTAAAAAGCAGCGAATATCCGAGATCGACAATATATCACATCAACCTGGCTTCTGGGACGATGCGCGAAATGCCGGCAAGCTGACCAAAGAGAGAGATTCCCTCGTGGCAGTGGCTGAGGAATACGATTCTCTCGTTGCGATAGCGGGGGATGTCGAGGCTATCATCGACTTGTTGGACTCAGACGATTCTCCTGAACTTGTAAAGGAGGCGGAGACGGAGCTCAGTAAAGCCGATGAGATCATAGCTAGGATCGAATTTCGACGCATGCTCTCCGGAGAGCATGACGGCAGCGATGCCATCCTCTTTATAAACGCCGGCGCAGGCGGGACCGAGGCATGCGATTGGGTGGAGATATTGCTGCGCATGTATAGGCGTTGGGCCGATGAAAAGGGGTATAAAACTGAGATAGTCGATTTCACGCTCGGCGATGGGGCAGGTTTTAGAAGCGTGACTATGACCGTCGCCGGAGAGTTCGCCTACGGATATTTGAAAGCGGAAAATGGTGTGCATAGGCTGGTGAGAATCTCCCCCTTCGACGCGAACAAGAGGCGGCACACCTCGTTCACCTCGGTCTTTGTACTTCCCGAGGTCGAGGATGATATCGAGATAGAGATCAGGTCCGAGGACCTTCGGGTCGATACCTACAGGGCTGGGGGGGCCGGAGGCCAGCACGTAAACAAGACCGACTCCGCCGTAAGGCTCACTCATATCCCGACCGGGATAGTGGTGGCATGTCAGAGCCAGAGAAGTCAGCACCAGAACAGGGATACTGCGATGAAACTGCTACGTTCGAAATTGTATGAACTCGAGATGCAGAAGAAGATGGATGCCCAGGCCGAACTGGAGAAGGATAAGAAAAGAATCGAGTGGGGTTCGCAGATCAGATCATACGTGCTTCAGCCGTACAGGCTCATAAAGGATCACAGGACCGGATATGAGAGCGGCAACGTCGATGCGGTTCTCGACGGCGATTTGGATGAATTCATCAGGGCCTATCTTTTGAGGGGGGATAGATAGCTCCTTGACTTCCTGTGCCTTGTAAATATAACTCGTTGAAATTTCAGTATTTGGCACCTTAGAGGGGAACGGTATTTCCGCTTGAGGCGTGCGTGGAATGAGATTCATGGCCGTCATACTCGAGTGACGAAAAGGTTGTCATCCCCGAGCGGTTTCGTCGGGGATCCGGCAAAAATCCTGACCGGGCTCCTCTTTGGATAGATCTTTAATTACCTATGTAAGCACTGCATATATAAGGGCCGCATATGTCTGAATCAGAAAATCAATATGTGAAGATAAGAAAGAAGAAGGGGGCCGACCTCAGAAGTGAAGGGATAAACCCCTTTAAAAACGGCATCTCTCCGACGCATAAGATAGGCGGTATCCTAGGAAAATATGGCTCAGTGGAGGGGGCTGCCCTGGAGGCCGACCAGTCTGAATTCGTCATAGCCGGAAGGATGATGGCCCTTCGTTCCTTCGGAAAGGCCGCATTCTTAAAGCTTCGCGACAACTCCGGAGACTTGCAGGTTTTTGTTGAAAAACAAACAGTTGGAGAGGAACAGTTCAAGCTTTTTAAGAAGCTCGATGTGGGTGATATCGTGCTTTTTAAAGGAAATCTTTTTAGGACCAAAACCGATGAGCTGACTCTTGCATCGAACTCCTTAACCCTACTGACTAAATCCTACAGGCCGCTTCCTGAAAAATGGCATGGCCTCACCGATGTCGAAACCAGATACAGGCAGCGCTATGTCGATCTCATAGTCAACGAAGGGGTCATGGAGACCTTCATCAAGCGTTCCCGGATAATTCAGGCGCTAAGGGATTTTATGACCGAACGCGATTTTTTGGAGGTCGAAACTCCCATGATGCATCCGATACCCGGGGGAGCCGCCGCAAAGCCCTTCGTTACGCATCACAACAAGCTCGATATGGATCTATATCTGAGGGTTGCCCCCGAGTTATATCTCAAGCGATTACTGGTGGGGGGGATGGAGAGGGTCTTCGAGATCAACAGGAATTTTAGAAATGAAGGGATCTCCATCAAGCATAATCCTGAGTTTACGATGCTCGAGTTCTATCAGAGCTATGCAACATATGAGGACCTTATAAAACTTACGGAGGAGATGCTTTCATCCATTTCGCAAAAAGTTCTTGGTAAAACCAAGATTTTGTATCAGGGGCAGGAAATAGATTTCACGCCTCCATACAAGCGCTATACCATCGAAGAGTCGTTGATAGAGGTAGGAAAGGTTCCGCCGGAGGTTTTGAAATCGCGTGAGAAAGCGCTCAACTTTGCCCAGGGACTCGGCGACAAACTCAAATCCAAGGATGAAGGGCTCGGCGCGATAACGACCGAAATCTTTGAACTCGTGGTTGAACAAAAGCTGATAAACCCGACGTTCATCACGCAGTATCCTATAGAGGTTTCTCCGCTTTCGAGAAGAAACGAGGCCAATCCCGAATATGCGGACCGCTTCGAACTCTTCATATATGGAAGGGAGATAGCAAATGGATTTTCTGAGTTGAATGATCCAGAGGATCAGGCCTCCCGTTTCAAATCGCAGGTCGATGCGCTCCATCGTGGTGACGAAGAGGCGATGCATTTCGACGAGGACTATATCCAGGCACTCGAGTACGGAATGCCGCCAGCTGCCGGAGAGGGGATAGGAATTGACAGGCTCGTGATGCTTCTTACCGATTCCCCCTCGATACGCGATGTCATTTTATTTCCGCAGCTCAAGAAGATAAACCAGTGATGCCCTCGAAGGGGTTCAGATGAAGTTTTCATCTTGGATAGCCTGGCGATATTTCTTTTCAGGCAATTCCTCCCAATTCGGACCGTTTCTTTCGGCCGTTTCCGTAACAGGAATCGCCATCGCGATCTTTTTTATGGTCGTGGTGATGTCGGTCATGACCGGTTTTCGCAGCGAGCTTACCGATCGCCTGATAGGGTTCAATGCGCACGTTGAAATTTCTGCCGACGCAGATTCCAGCTCCGGTCTTAGTGCGGAAAAAATTCTGCAGCTTGCGAACTGGAAGGGGCTTGGCTCGGTTCAGAGGTATGTCGAGGGCGAGGTCATAGCCCGTTCAGATGCCAGTGGGGAGATGCTCCTCCAAGGGGCAAGATTAAGGGGGATAGACCCTGACGATATCTCGGCTATCTCTCGTGCCGAATTTCATTTTCCGCAGGTTTACGGATCGGAGGAAAATGGATGGCACGGCGGCGCACTCATCGGGCGCGAAATAGTCGGACAGATATTAGTGCATCCCGATTTTGGCGATTCCATCGAGATAGTCGCCCCCCTTGCTGAAGTAGGGCCGAGCGGAGAACTTTCGCCCAATATGCGAAAGGTCAGGGTGGATGGAGTTTTTAAGACCGGAATATACGAGCACGATTCGAAGTTCATATTACTCCCATACGAACTGGCGGAGGCAACTCTCGGCCTTCAGGGAAGGCGCGGCTTTCGCCTCTTTCTTGCAGACCCGTTCGATGCGCAGGATCTCGTCGCAAAGTTAAACGCAACCCTTCCTGAGGGCTGGACTGCCATCGGATGGCAGGAAAAAAACAAGAGGCTTCTCTCCGCGCTTCGGTTGGAAAGAATCGGGATGGGGATCATACTCACGTTGGCTCTTGTCATTTCCTCACTTTCCATAGGCGGGGTTTTGCTTCTCCTCATAGCATCGAAGAGGAAAGATATGGCCGTTCTGCGATCTTTAGGCTTGCGCGAACGATCGATTGCAGCGATTTTTTCTCTAAACTCGTTTTACATAGGCATGGCCGGTACTTTGATCGGTATGATCTTAGGGGTCGCTGTTTGTCTCTTGCTGGAGGCTAAACCGCTCTCTTTGCCATCATCCTATTATCTCGAATATCTGCCGGTGGATCTGAGTGTTTATTCTGTTATGGCGCCTGCAGTTTTGGGTTCTCTTGTTTCAATAGCAGCGGGAATCAGGCCTGCATTCGGGGCATCCAAATTTTCGGTAGCCGATGCGTTGAGGTATGAATAGATGAAGATGTATGCACTCAGGCGTTTTTTAAAACACCGCTTTTATGCGGACCTCTGCATGCCGCGTTCGGTAAGGGTTATGAAAAGGATATCGACCGTGGCTGTGGCGTTGTCCGTGTGTGCGCTCGTCATTTCGCTTTCGGTGGGCACGGGTTTTGAACGGGCCTATAGAGAGGCGCTGATGGGCTTCAACTCTCATCTGGTTGTGATGAATACATCCGGCACCTTTCCCGTCGAAGAGATTGAAAAAATCAAATCGATAGTGGGCGACGATCTTTTGGGAGCGACACCGTTTCTTTATCGCGAGGCACTCGCTATAAGGCGGGGTGAGGTGCGGGGCGTGGTGTTAAAAGGAATCGATCCCGCTACGTACACGGATGTAAGCGACGTTAAGATTTCTAGCGAGGCGAACCTTTCCACTACAGAACTATTCAGGGGGAATTCTTCCTCCGGGCCTCATGGTGGAATCGTCGGGCTTTCTCTTGCCGAGGGATTGGAAGATGGGGAGATCATCCGCGTGATGATTCCCGATGACCATGGGGGAAAGTTTGTGGAGATGCCGGTTCTTGGCACCTTCGAGTCGGGAATCAACGACTACGATTCGCAGTTCATTTTGATGCGAATAGAAGAGCTGGAGAAAATGTTCGGTTTGAATTCCGGAGAGATAACAGGGGTTGAAATCAAGCTCCGGGATCCCGATTCCTCTGAAAAAATCGGCAGTACTATTACCGATGAGATGGGGCTTCTGTACGAGGTCACGACATGGCAGGAATTGAATTCCGATCTCTTTTCAGCGATCAAACTCGAGAAGGTCGTCTCATCTCTCATAATGGGGTCGATGGTCGTTGTTTCGATGCTGAATCTCATGGCGCTGATAGTCCTGATGATGATGAAACGGCTACCGCAGATATCCCTTTTAAAGGCCATAGGGCTTTGCGCTGCCGAGATCGAAAAGCTGCTCATTTCAGGAGGGCTTTTGGTCGCCAGGAAGGGCGTCATAGCTGGTCTTGCGGGTGGGCTAATCATTTCCTTGATCATTCAGAGGTTCCGAATTATAGAGCTCGACCCTGAAATTTATTTGATAAATTCGCTTCCTGTAGAAGTTTCCCCCGCAATCTGCGGAACGGTTCTGGCCTTTTGCATGGCGGCGGCTTACGCCGCTTCAAAGGTCGCTGCAAAGAGGGTGGCGAAGGGAATTTCAATGGAAGGTTTAAAGATTCGCTGATGGATAAGACGAGAATAGTAGAAGCCAAAGGAGTAAGCAAGATCTACACCGGGGCGGCCTCGCCGCTCAAGGTGCTGTCCGGGCTTTCCCTCTCAGTCGAGGCGGGAGAACGCGTCGGTATTTACGGTGCATCCGGCTCTGGAAAATCGACGCTTCTCCACATACTCGGCGGAATCGACCTCCCCACCTCCGGTGAAATTTATGTTGCAGGAAGGTCGATCAGCTCGATTTCACAGGACGAGCTGTCAGATTTCAGAAATAGGACCATAGGATTTGTGTTTCAATTCTATCACCTGCTTCCGGAGTTTACGGCGGTGGAAAACGTTATGCTTCCGGCCCTCATATCCGGCCTTCCATTTGAAGAGGCTAGAAATCGCTCGATTTCCTCCCTTTCGGCGGTGGGGCTGGCGGAAAGAGCGGATCACAGGCCCGGGATGCTTTCTGGCGGAGAGCAACAGAGGGTGGCGATAGCAAGAGCCTCAGTCATGCGACCTAAGGTCATATTTGCAGATGAACCGACGGGCAACCTGGACAGGGAAAGCGGCAGGGTGGTCTGGCACTATCTGATGGAGCTCAATCGCTCAGAGGGGATCTCTCTCATCCTGGTCACCCATAACAGGGAGCTTGTAAAATCACTTTCAAAAGCATATGAGCTGCGGGACGGCGCCCTTTGCGCGTACTCCGATGGAGACTTGAGATGAGCATTTGGGGGAGAATAAATAGAGGGAGGATATCCCTCGCCTGCATCGCTGTGTTGGCTGCGCTCTTGTTTTCGACGGCAGTTTTTGCGCTGGAGCCGGTGGTAAAAGAGGTCGATGTTATCGGGAACAGAAGAACTCCTGACGAGACCATCAAGGAGATGCTCATGATGAGGCGTGAAGGACGCCTCGACATGGACCTCGTCGATGCCGATATAAAACGCATCTACAAACTCGGCCAGTTCCAAGATGTCCATGCCGAGACCACCCCGGCCGAGGGTGGCGTCAAGCTCACCTACGTGGTTGTTGAAAAACCTCTCATCTCCAAGATTTCATTCGACGGGAACAAGAAGCTTAAAACCGACGATCTGCTAAACGAGGTCAGACAGCGCACCTATGCGGTTTTCGATGAGAAGAGCGTGGCGATCTCCATGGAGAACATAAGGGCCGCCTATGCCAAGAAGGGATATTATCTTGCCGATATCGATTATCATACAACCTCTGTCGGCGAGGACGAGGCTGAGCTCATATTCGACATAAAAGAAAATCAGGGTGTCGCCGTGCGCAGAATCATGTTTATCGGAAATAAGGTTTTTTCCGATGACGAACTTCGCGACGCCGTAAAGACGAGGCAGAAGGGGGCATTCTCCTTTCTTACCGGTTCAGGGAAATATAGCGAAGAGATGTTACGCAACGATCTTCTCTTCTTGACTTATTTTTATCTCAATCACGGATACCTCAAGGTGAAGGTCGAACCGCCGAGAACCACCATATCCAAGGACAAGCGCTACATATTTGTTACCTTTCAAGTTCATGAAGGGGAGCAGTACAGGATCGGCGATGTCAGCATAGAAGGAGATATACTGACGACCAAGGAAGAGCTCACCTCGATACTGAAGACGAAAAAGGGGAACATATATTCGCAGCAGACCCTCGACCAGGATATCATGAACCTCACCGACAGATACGGCGATGAGGGATATGCGTATGCAAATATAATTCCACAGACTGTTCCGAATGATGAGGACCTGACCGCCGACCTTTACGTCAGCATAAGCAAGGGGAACAGGATAAAGATCGAACAGATCAACATCTATGGAAATACCAACACCCGCGACAAGGTGATACGCCGTGAGATGATGATCAAGGAAAACGACAGGTATAGCGAGCGGCTCGTGAGACGAAGCAAAGAAAATCTCATGAGGCTGGGCTTTTTCGAAGAGGTCAACTTTGCAACCCCCAGGGGTAGCAAGGATGACACTATGATCCTCAATGTGACCGTTAAGGAAAGATCGACGAGGAGTTTCAACGTAGGGGCGGGGTTTTCATCGGTCGAGAAATTCATATTCAACGCCTCGGTGAGGCTGGACAACTTCAAGGGCTTTGGAATGTCCACCGCTGTTTCCGCGGAACTTTCGAAGATAAGACAGCTCTTCATGCTCTCAGTATCGGATCCTTATTTCCTCGATACCAACTGGCTCGCAGGTTTTTCCGTCTATAGAACGGCCTACTATTATACCGATTTCAAAAGAGAGGCGACCGGCGGCGACATCAATTTTGGCCACAGATTTTTCGATAATTTTTCTGCAAACCTTGGATATCAGATCGAGCATGTGAGCGTTGGATCCTTCAGCTACGCGGTGCCACAGAGGTTTCGCGAAGATTCCAGCGGGCTCACGTCGGGGCTCAACTTTACGATAAGCCGCGATACGACTAACAACCGCCTCGCTCCTACCAAGGGAATGTACAATGCGCTCATGCAGGAGGTCTCTGGTGCGAAGCTTGGCGGCAATAACGATTTTTATAGGGTCAACTTCAGGACGATGCTCTACGAGCCGGTCTGGAAGGGGATCATCTTCAGGCAGTTTTTCCGAATGGGCTATGTGAAGAGCCTGAACGACAATCCCGTTCCGCTGTATGAAAGATTTTTCACAGGCGGTCCCAACTCCCTCAGGGGATTTTATCCCAACTCAGTAGGCCCGTCGCTCAGGATACCTTCATCCGTTTCCGGCCCAGTTGAAAACTTCGTTTACGGAGGAGACAAGCTGATGCTCTTCGTGACGGAGTTGGAATTCCCTGTGGTCGACAAGGCTGGAATAAGGGCAGTCGCGTTTTTCGATGCAGGGAATGCCTACGCTGAGGAACAGAATTATTCCTTCCGCAATATCAGGATGGATTACGGATTTGGAATACGCTGGAACTCTCCTATGGGGCCGCTGCGCTTTGAATGGGGGATTCCGATACAGCGCCGTTCCGGGGAGGACAGCGTCGTTTTCAACTTCACCATCGGTAATTTCTTCTAACTTAACCCCCCGTTTTCACTTGTCTTATGGCGACCATTATAATATAAGCGCCGGAAACGTGTAACTATGTGTAAAAGGAGGAGTTTTTATGAAAAAGGGTTTGGCCGTGATGGTATTGGTGTTGTGCGCATCGATGGTTTTTGCCGGGTACGCTAGGGCGGCTGAGCAGAGCGCTCCTTCCATGAAGCTCGGTTATGTCGACCTCAACAGGGCGCTTAACGAGGTAAACGAGGGGAAGAAGGCGAAGTCCCAGCTCGAAGCGGATGGAAAGGCAAAGAAACAGAAACTCGAGATCATGCAGAACGAGCTCAAGAAGATGAAGGAAGACCTCGACAAGCAGAGGTTAGTTCTCTCCGCTGATGCCTACAGGCAGAAGGAAGGAGAGTTTCAGCAGAAGCTCATGGAGCTGCAGCGCATGACCATGGAGTTTGAGAGGGATTTCGCCGAAAAAGAGGCGAGCTTCATAAAGCCGATAAGCGACAAGATGCAGAAGATCATCCAGGAAATCGGCTCGAAGGAATCTTATTCGATGATCGTTCCGAGAGAGATGGCCCTCTACTCACAGCCCGGTACAGACATCACCGACAGGGTGATAGCTGCATACAATAAAGGCAAATGATGAAGCGGTTTTTTCTAGTTGCAGTATTGGTCGCATCGATAACCGCTTTGCAGATATCCCTTCCGCGGATCCTCTTCGCGGAAGGGGCTTTACTGTCTGCCGTCAGGATCGGGTACGTCGATTTCAATAGAGCTCTCAATACTGTATCAGACGGAGTTGCTGCCAAGAAAAGGCTGAGAGAGGAGTTCAAGGAGAGACAGCAGCAGCTGGACAGTCTTCAGGAGGATCTGGGCCGTATTCGCTCAGAGCTCGACGGTAAGAAGAGCTCTTTTTCTCCTTCCGAGATGAAGAGCCGCGAGGATGATTATCGCAAGAAATTCTTCGAGCTTCAGCAGATGCTTGCGGCATTCAGGCGCGAGATGGAAATCCGTGAGGCGAATCTCACTAAAGATATTTTGAAAAAGCTGCGCGCGGTGGTCGAGGAGATAGGCAGTGTGGAGGGATATTCACTCATACTCGAAAAATCACAGGATGTAGTCTTGTTTGCCCCCCAGGGAAGCGATTTAACCGACAGGGTGATCGCTGGCTATGACAGGGGTAAGGGTAAAAGGAGGTAGCGCAATTTGGATAAGCAGCTCCTTGCCATATTGGCCTGTCCAAAATGCAAAGGCTCCATCAACGAAGCCGATGGCGGCAAGGTGCTTCTCTGTAGTAAATGTGAAATCCGATATCCAATAAGGAATGGTATTCCTGTGATGGCTCTCGATGAGGCGAGGGCTCTCAAGTCCACCGGAGAGAATTTTTCAGGTGAACTTCCTACCGTCACTTTTCGTGTCATAGATGGTCCGGACAGCAACATGATCTTTCAGATAGAAATGGGAACGTGCCGTGCTATCGGAAGGGCCAGCCTCGACGAGAACAAGACCTCCGTTTTCAACGTCGATCTGGCTTTGGAACTGGATGAATCCACAAGGCGTCTCGTCCTTCAGTATATCAACCAACAGTTCAAAAAATCCGAGCAAATTGGAGATGAGAAAGGGGGCGGCTTAGGATCATTTCGCAGATCGCCCGATGTCGTTTTCACCGACACTAGCCTTTCTCGAATACACGCGATGCTCTTCTACGATAAAGCGGGAGTGGGGATACTAGACCTCGTCAGCAAGAACGGAACCTACGTAAACGGCAAAGAAATCGAATCGAAGCTTCTGGCGCCTGGCGACGTCATAGAGCTCGGCGAAACGACGATATCCTACGATTCTTAAACAGGGGGCAAGATGCACTCGATGACGGGCTATGGCACGGCTGAGGGAAGGGCGGGGCAGGGCCGCCTTTTTGTGGAGATCAAGTCGGTAAATCACAGATACAACGAGCTGATCGTGAAGATTCCGGGCAGGATGACTTCAATCGAGCACCTGATCAGAAAACGCATTCAGGAAAAGTTTGGTCGTGGTAAATTCGATATATTCATAAAGGAAAAGGAACCTCTCTTTGGCGGAGTCGAAATCACCATAGATACGAAGCTTGCGAAGAGATATCAGCTAGCCATCAAGAACCTGAAAAAAGAGCTCGGTCTTTCAGGTGAGGTCGATTTTTTTCATGCTGTCGGGCTGGACAGGATAATCCAGATAGAGGAGCGCGGCGGCTCTTATGAAAAGCTCTGGCCACAGATATCCAAGGTGATAGATGTTGCCATCAAGCACGTATCCACGATGCGCCTTGCCGAGGGGAAACATATCGCAGCAGATCAAAAAAAGAGGCTTGCCTTGGTTGCAGGAATGGTCAGGTCGATGAAGAAGCATTCTCAGAGAGCCAAAAGTAACAATATAGCAAGAATAAAGAGCAGGATGAATGGAGTGCTTGGCGACACTCCCATGGAGGAACAGCGCCTGCAGCTCGAGGCGGCATATCTCGGCGGGCGGCAGGATATCTCCGAGGAACTGGTTCGCCTCGAGAGCCATCTGAAGCAGTACAGAGCACTGTTATCTTCCAAGGATGCCATAGGAAGAAAACTCGATTTTCTTCTTCAGGAGATGAATCGTGAGATCAACACAATAGGTTCGAAGGCGTCCGATTCCGACATCTCCAAAACAGTCGTGGAGTGCAAGGCTGAGCTTGAAAGGCTGCGAGAACAGGTTCAAAACGTGGAATAACGCAATGATGAGGCTAAACGACATCCTGGACATGATCTCGGCCTACAATCCGGAGGCCGATCTCGATCTCATCAAGAAGGCCTACGTCTTTGCTGCAAAGGTTCATCAGGGTCAGACCAGGCGCTCCGGAGAGCCGTACCTCACCCACCCGATGGAGGTCGCAGGTATTCTCGCGGGCATGAAGCTGGATATACCTTCTATAGCCACCGCATTTCTTCATGACACTGTCGAAGATACGGTGGCAACTCTCGAGGAGATCGAACAGCTTTTTGGGGCCGAGGTGAAAGATCTGGTAGATGGTGTGACCAAGCTTTCCAAAGTCAAGTTTACAACTTCAGAGGAGCGCCAGGCCGAAAACTTCCGCAAGATGATCATGGCGATGGCCAAGGATATCCGAGTGATCATCATCAAGCTCGCCGACAGGCTCCACAACATGCGCACCCTCGAGCATATGGTTGAGATGAAGCAGATGGACATCGCTCAGGAGACGATAGACATCTATGCACCCATAGCCAATAGGCTCGGTATTCAAGGAATGAAAGTGGAGCTGGAAGATCTTTGCCTGAAATTTCTGAAGCCCGACATTTATCATCTGATAGACGAGCAGATCAAAAAGGGACAGGCGCGGCGCGATAAGTTCTCAAAGGAGGTCCGCGAAGTTATAGTTGATAAGATGAAAGAGCATAATATCCCCTGCGAAGTTCAGGGGAGAATAAAACATTATTACAGCATCTGGAAGAAGATGGAGCGCCAGCATATTCCCTTCGACCAGATCCATGATATTGCGGCGTTCAGGCTTATCGTCGACAGCGTTCAGCAGTGCTATGAAGTTCTGGGGGCGATACATGCCCTTTGGAAGCCGGTTCCCGGAAGGTTTAGGGATTTCATAGCGATGCCAAAGGCGAACAACTATCAGTCATTGCATACCACCGTGATAGGTCCTCAAGGCGAAAGGGTTGAATTTCAGATCAGAACCCACGACATGCACCTTGTCGCGGAACATGGCATCGCGGCACATTGGAAATACAAGGAAGGGCGGCTCATCGAGGACAAGGATGAGATGAAGTTCAAGTGGATCAGGAAACTCCTCGAATGGCAAAACGAGCTTTCTGATCCCGCAGAATTTTTGGATACGGTCAAACTTGATCTCTTTGCCGATGATGTCTATGTTTTTACCCCCAAAGGAAAACTTTTGGAGCTTCCCCGAGGTTCCACCCCGCTGGATTTTGCCTATGCTATACATACCGATGTCGGGCACTCCTGCGTTGGCGCCAAGATCAACGGCAAGATCGTTCCTCTGCGGTACAACCTCCGTAGCGGTGATACCGTAGAAATTATTACCAGCAAAAAAACTCAGCCCCACAAAGACTGGCTTTCATTTGTTGCCACCTCGAGGGCCAAGGCTAAAATCAGGCAACGCCTGCGCTTGGAGGAGCACGAGAAAGTTGTATTGATAGGGCGCGAGCTGCTTGAAAAGGCATGCAGAAAATACAAGCTCAACGTCAATACAGTCGTCAAAAGCAAGGAACTCGAGGAGTTTGCAAAAAAATCATCATACGATGTCGAGATGATACTCGCTAATATAGGTTACGGCAAAATTTCTCCAAAGCAGATCATCTCGCTTTTCCTTCCCGAGGGCGGAGAAGAATCCGATTCCCGTGAGGCGCCGGGGCAGCGGGCACAGGAGTCGGTGATCAGTAAAATCGTAAGCAAGATCAAAAGCTCGAAGGGCCTGGTAAAAGTCGGCGGGATGGGAGATATGCTGGTTTCATTCGGCAAATGCTGTAACCCGATACCGGGAGATCCGATCATCGGTTTTGTCACCAGGGGAAGAGGTGTTTCGGTTCACGTAACTAACTGCGCAAAAGTTCTGGGCCAAAATCCGGAGAGATTAATAAGGGTGGAATGGGATATATCCAACGCGGCCTCACGAGTAGCCAGGATAAAGGTGGTTTGCGCCGATCTTCCGGGGGTCCTCGCCAAAATGACGGAGGCGATTACCTCTCAGGGGAGCAACATCGCAGGAGCTTCAATCACAGTAAATGAAGATAAAACAGCGACCAACAGTTTCGATGTCGAAATAAAAGACCTCGCCCAACTGCGCAACGTCATGAAGGCGCTCGAGAGGGTGAAAGGAATCATTTCCGTGGAAAGGGTTAGGGAGTGAATCTAGGCCTTTTCAATCTTGCCGGAGCGAAGGCAGCGGGTGCAAACCTGCATGCGTTTTACGGTTCCGGCAGTCTTCACGCGTACGCGTTGAAGATTTGGAAGGGAGACCTTCCTGGTCTTGTTGTTCGCATGAGAGACGTTACGGCCTACGAGAAGCCCTTTTTTACAAATGGCACAGGTGCGCGGCATTGAAATCCTCCGTTATTGCTCTTGTTAAAGTCGGGGGCATATAGCGTGACATAGATGGATTTGCAAGGGTTTTTAATATCTTATGCCCAAAACGGGAGTTAATAATCGGGTCTTTGGTAATTACGGGGAGGATCTGGCCGCGGAATTTCTTTCTTCCAGAGGATTTAAAATAATAGGGAGAAATTTATCCTATGGTCCAGGTGAACTCGATATAGTCGCTCAAAAAGGGGATGAGCTTCATTTTATAGAGGTTAAAACCCGTTTTTCGGATGACTTCGTATCCCCCCTTGACGCTATCACCGACAAAAAGCAGCGGAAGATGCTGCTCGCCTCCGAATGTTTCCTTATGGATTCCTCAAATACCTTCGATCCTGATGACCCGCCCCCCTGTTTTTTTGATGTGATTGCAATCGAGCAAAAAGAGGGGGGTGAAAATATAGAGCTTTTTGAAGATGTATTTCAATTCGAGCTTTAACTTAAAAATATAAAGCATCGATATTTATAACAATATGGCAGATAATATAGTTCAGGCCTTTGTTGATGTTTCGCACAGATATGAACAGCTTCCCTGCGCTCACTTCGAGAGGGATGGAAGCTGGGATTTTCTCACTTGGGGTGAGATGCGCCGCAAGGTGCTTGCCCTTTCCGCCGCCCTAAAAAGGATCGGTCTAAAAAAAGGAGATGCGGCGGTTATCTACAGCAAAACCAGATATGAATGGGCGATCGCCGATTTCGCGGTGATGGCCATTGGGGGGATCTCCGTTCCCGCTTATCATTCTTTTAAACTGAAAAAACTCAGTCATATAATACGCGATAGCGGTGCGAAGCTCATAATCGCTGAGGATTCCGAATTATTCGAGATAGCTGAATCTTCCGTCGAATTTCTGGGTAAAACCGATTCAACAAAGATCCTTTCAATAGATCCCTGCGGGGGCTGCCAAAACCTGGAAGACATAATGATGGGGCCATCTGATGAGGATTTGAATGAGATTGCTAAGGCTCTCGAATCCATCTCAGCCGATGATACAGCCACCTATGTCTATACCAGCGGGGCGACAGGGGAGATCAAGGGGGTAGTGCTTACCCATGGAAATCTTCTGGCCGAGATTCGTTCCATCGAGCAGATATTCGATTTCAAAAGCGACCAGATCGGGCTTCTCTGGTTGCCGCTGGCGCACGTTCTTGGGCGTATGATGGAGGTCTATCAGCTGGTCCACGGCTCCCAGACCGCTTTTGCAAACGACATAAACAGGCTACCCAAAGTCTATCAGGAGATCCAGCCGCATTTTGTCTGCGGAGTTCCGAGGATGCTAGAGAAGATACACGCCCGTGTCGATGAGTACGTATCAAAACGGTGGGTGCTTCTCAGGTGGATATTCGAATGGGCATTTGGCGTTGGAAGGGAGTTTAGCAAGCTCGATCGAAAACATCGCAGTATCCCTCTTCTGCTCAGGCTGAAATTTTTTATAGCCAGGATCCTTATCTTCAGCAGACTTCAGAAGCGGCTCGGAGGCCGGCTGGAATGTTTCATCTGCGGCGGGGCTAAGCTTAAAAAGGATGTAGCCAGTTTCTTTCACTCCGTAGGCATTTCTGTTTTGGAGGGGTATGGTCTTACGGAGACCTTTGCTGCGATAACGGTCAACAGGAAGGATGACTTCCGCTTCGGCACCGTGGGCAAACCGATCCCTGGAAGCGAGATCAGGATATCCGCAGATGGCGAGATCTTGGTGAGGGGACCGACGGTTTTTAAAGAATATCTAAACAGCCCCGATGAGACCCGTGAGTCCTTTACTCGGGATGGGTGGTTCAAGACCGGCGATTTGGGTGAATATTCCAGGGACGGATTCCTTCGTATAACCGGGCGAAGGAAGGAGGTTATCGTCACATCGGGCGGTAAGAAAATAGTTCCGACGATGATAGAGGAGGCGCTTTCGGCCTCTCCGTATATCGAGCATGTGATGGTATATGGGGATGAACGCCCCTATCTTACGGCACTTATCACGTTGAACCGTTCGAAGCTCTTGGCCTACCTGAGAAAACTCGGAGTCCACAGCGATTCGGAATCTGACCTTGCTTTGAGCGACGATGTTCGAAGGGTAATCTGGAAACATGTCGAGGAGGTGAATGCAAATCTAGCTTCCTTTGAGACTATAAAGAAGATGGAGATAATCGACTCCTCTTTTACGATAGATGGGGGCGAACTGACTCCCACCTTGAAATTCCGACGTAATTTTATAGCGCTGAAATATCGAAGGCTAATCGATTCGATGTATTGATTCTTGCAAGTTGGCGTAAAATTGTGCATAACAGCCAAAAAACAGGGGGGAATTATGATATCAGCGGGTCAGCAAAATCAGGGGATGCCTCAGAAGCCTTCTGGCGGTGGGACCGAAACCGGATTAACGCCTAATATCGCAGGGCTTTTGTGCTACATCTGCGCTCCGATCACCGGAATTATCTTCATGCTCATCGAAAAGAGCAATAAGGATGTCCGCTTTCATGCGTGGCAGTCGATGATCTTTGGGGTGGCTTACATAGTCGCCATGATCGCCCTCCAGATTGTTGCTGCAATACTGGGAATGATCGCCAGCGTGTTGGGGATAATCGTCGGGTTCTTCGTCCCCATCCTCATGCTTATCGCATTCATCCTCTGGATAGTCTGTATGGTTAAGGCCTATCAGGGAGAGCGCTGGAGGATACCGTTCCTTGGCGATATCGCTGCTAAAAAAGCAGGCCTGCTCTAGGGCTGTCGTGAATATTTCCTCAAGCCGGGTTTTGAATTCCATATGGAGCCGGGGTTTCCTGTTTGTGACCCCGGCTCTATTTTTATTTGCCTACATCCTCGGCGGTGCTTCCAATCTTGAGTCAATTCCTCTCTGCGGAATAAGATTTGCCACTGGCATCAGATGCCCCGGGTGCGGCCTTACGAGTTCCTTCGCAGCGCTTTCCCGAGGCAGGGTCAGGGAGAGTATCGATCTCCACCCTCTGGGGATATTGATAGCCCTCTTTTTCGTTTATATGTTCATCAGGGATCTCTTTGAGGTTTTTTCCGATAAATCAGTCCCTGATCTTCTCAGCGACAGAGGTCGACAGATTGTTTCACTCCTTTTCCTGATAGCGATCCTCTTTCAATGGATATTCCACCTCATCTTAGCAGCCTGTTGACTTTAACCGGCTGCGCACCTAAGGATCGGCACATATTATGAAGATAGCAGCAGCGCAGATAAATACGACGATAGGGGATTTTGATGGAAACGTCCGGAAGATCATCGAGAATATAAGGAGGGCGAAAAGGCTTTCCGCTGATCTGGTCCTTTTTCCGGAGCTTTCCGTATGCGGATATCCTCCCAAAGATCTTCTTGAGAAACCCGCCTTCGTGGAAGCGAATTTGAGGGCCGTTTCTGAAATCGCTTCGGCAACCCGCGGCATTTACGCAGTGATAGGTTTTGTAAGCATCAACGAGGGTTTAAACGGCAGGCCGCTTTTCAACAGCGCAGGGTTACTCGGTGATGGAGCTGTAAAATTCGTCCAGCACAAGACACTTCTCCCCGAGTATGACGTCTTTGACGAAGCGAGATATTTCGAACCGGCCTCAAAACAGGATATCTTCAAAGTCGCCGGGGTCGATGTAGGTCTGACCGCCTGCGATGATATGTGGAGTTTATATAGCTTTGGAGGGAGGACCCTTTATCGCAGCGATCCGGCGCGTGCGTTGGCAAACGCTGGGGTTCGCGTCATTCTAAATCTCTCGGCCTCTCCATTTACGATAGGCAAACAACTTATCAGAAGGGAGCTCATAACAAAATCCGCGCAGACTCATGGAGTTGACATAGTTTATTGCAACATGGTGGGCGGAAATGATGAGCTCGTATTCGACGGCAGGAGTTTTGCCTGTAATTCCAAGGGGAGAATTGTGCATGAATGCGCCGCATTTCGTGAGGATTTCTTCGTCTTGGATACATTTGCTGACAATCCTGCATTCGATTTAAAAGATATGTGCAGGGACGAGGAAGTCCTGCAGGTCCTTACTCTTGGGCTGGCTGACTATATGTCGAAATGCGGATTCAGGCGCGCTGTGATAGGGCTTTCCGGTGGAGTAGATTCAGCGGTTGTCGCTGCGGTCGCCTGTAGGGCGATAGGGAGTGAAAACGTCCTCGGGGTGATGATGCCCTCGATCTATTCCTCCCAGGAAAGCGTCACCGATTCCGAAAAATTGGCGAGAAATCTCGGCATGAAAACTTCTCTGCAACCCATAGGAAATATTTATCAGAGCTATCGCGAGGCGCTTGGCTACTCCTCCCATACCGATGTTTCACTGGTAGAAGAGAACATTCAGGCGCGCATACGCGGAAACATACTTATGGCGATATCCAACCGCGAAGGGGCACTGCTAATTTCTACCGGAAACAAATCGGAACTTTCCACAGGCTACTGCACTCTTTACGGTGATATGGCAGGGGGCTTTGCGCTGATATCGGATCTTCCCAAAACTTATGTTTATTCTCTGGCGAGGCATATCAACAAAGATTCGGAAGTGATTCCCAATGCGATAATAGAAAAGCCGCCGTCCGCCGAGTTGAAGCCCGGCCAGAGGGATCAGGATTCGCTTCCACCATACGATCAGCTGGATCCTATCATAACTGCCTACATAGAGGAGAGGCTTTCAGTCCGGGAGATGGTGGCAAAAGGGTTTGACAAGGATCTGGTTCACAGGATCGTGGATATGATTGATAGGAATGAATATAAAAGAAGACAGGCCGCTCCCGGGATCAAAATAACTTCAAAGGCATTTGGGAGCGGGCGTCGCCTTCCGATCGCAAAAAAATTGAACTGGGATCGATGATGGCTGGAAAATTATTCATAGTCGCAACTCCAATAGGCAACCTGGAAGATATGACCCTTCGCGCGATAAGAGTCCTCAAAGAGGCCGATCTGATCGCGGCTGAAGATACGAGGCTTACCAAGAAGCTTTTAGCTCATTTCGATATCCATACGGCGATGACGAGTTTTTTCAAGGCCAACGAAAATTACAAGGCCTCGTCTATCATATCCAGGATAGAGGAGGGGGCAAATGTCGCCTTGGTTTCAAGCGCTGGGACGCCGTGCATTTCCGATCCAGGCTATCCTCTTCTCGCTGAGGCGGTGAAGAGGGGGATAGAAATCGTTCCGGTGCCAGGGGCATGTGCTGCGATTGCGGCGCTTTCTTCCGGCGGGCTTCCTACAGACCGGTTCACTTTCATCGGATTCCTACCTGATAAATCAGGAAAGAGGAAAAAACATCTCGAGGAATTGAGCGCGGTTGAACATACCCTCGTTTTTTACGTTTCGAAGTGGAAGGCGGCAGCAACGCTCGCCGACTGCCTGGCGGTGTTGGGGGATCGCGATGCCTGCGCTGCAAGGGAGATGACAAAAGTTCACGAAGAGATTATTCGTGCGCCGCTATCTGAAATTTGCGATCGCTATGAAAAAAAATCTCCCAAAGGTGAGATAGTTTTGATCGTCGCCGGAAAGGAAACGAAAGGTTAAGATCAAGGTTAACCTTTCAGCATGCCGTCATTCCCGCATGATTTAAGCCGCCGCTACCGCGGGGCAAACGGGAATCCCGTTCCGACCGCTCACCAGTCACGGCTGTTACGGAGATGACAAGCGCATAGCTTTTAGAGTGCCCTGAATTTGCTGATTTTTCGGAGGTTACTTAAGCAATGGTCTCCGAAATTGTTCGCTTCGTTACTTCGTTTCCTCGAACTCGGCATCGACCACGTCATCGTCTTTTTTCTTCTCTTCAGCACCTGATTGGGCCTGTCCCTGCTGAGGGCCTCCTTCCGGCTGTGACTTATCAGATGCCGCCTTGTACATGGCTTCAGCCATCTTGTGGGAAGCCTGAGTGAGCGTTTCCATCGTGGCTTTGATCTTTGCGGAATCCTTTTCCTCCACGGCCTTCTTGCAAGCCTCGCATGCCTCTTCGATCTTCTTTACATCGTCCGCGGGGATCTTTTCCTTGTTTTCCTTGAGCATCTTCTCAGTATTGTAGACCATCGCATCGGCCTGATTTCTGAGCTCGATTTCCTCGCGCCTCTTTTTGTCGTCGGCTTCATGCGACTTGGCGTCCTTTACGAGATTTTCTATATCCTCTTTGGAGAGTCCGGAGGATGCAGTTATCGTTATCTTCTGTTCCTTGTTAGTCGCCTTGTCCTTCGCAGAGACATGGACTATTCCGTTTGCGTCGATGTCGAATGCGACCTCGACCTGTGGAACCCCTCTTGGAGCTGCAGGTATCCCGTCGAGATGGAAGCGCCCGAGAGTTCGGTTTCCTTCCGCCATGTCGCGCTCCCCCTGAAGGACGTGTACTTCCACGGAGGTCTGATTGTCAGCGGCGGTCGAAAATATCTGGCTTTTGCGCGTCGGTATGGTCGTATTCCTTTCGATTAGCCTGGTCATCACGCCGCCGAGCGTCTCGATGCCAAGAGAGAGCGGGGTGACGTCGAGAAGGAGCATGTCCTTGACATCTCCTGCCAGGACGCCGGCTTGAACCGCTGCTCCCGCTGCGACGACCTCATCCGGGTTGACCCCTTTATGGGGCTCCCTGCCGAAGAACTCCTTAACGAGCTGCTGCACTTTGGGTATTCTTGTGGAGCCTCCGACGAGCACGACTTCGTTGATGTCGGAAGGTTTTTTCTTAGCGTCTGCCAGCGCCTTCTTACATGGTTCTATTGATCTCAAAAGCAGGTCTTCCACCAGCGCTTCGAATTTCGCACGAGTGATCTTTATGCTCATATGCTTCGGGCCGGAGGCGTCCGCGGTGAGGAATGGGAGATTTACCTCTGTCTCCATCGTCTGCGAGAGTTCGATCTTGGCTTTTTCAGCCGCCTCTTTAAGGCGCTGTAGGACCATCTTATCATGGGAGACGTCGATCCCCTGGTCTTTTTTGAACTCGGCTATGAGGTATTCCATCAGACGCTGGTCGATATTGTCGCCGCCTAAATGGGTGTCGCCGTTGGTGGAGGCCACCTCGACGACGTTCTCACCGACTTCAAGAATGGAAATGTCGAAGGTTCCGCCGCCGAAATCGAAGACCGCAATCGTCTCTTCTTTTTTCTTGTCCAGACCATAGGCGAGAGCGGCGGCCGTCGGCTCGTTGACTATTCTTTTCACCTCGAGTCCGGCGATCTTTCCGGCATCCTTAGTGGCTTGGCGCTGGCTGTCGTTGAAATAAGCCGGGACCGTTATAACAGCATCTGTAACCGTCTCACCGAGATAATCCTCAGCCGCCTTCTTGAGCTTTCTCAAGACATGGGCCGCTATGGTGGGAGGGGCCATTTTTTTATCGCCGATGCGGACGAGGACATCCCCGTTGTCCTCCTTATCAACCTTGTACGGGACTATGCGGATTTCCTCCGGGACCTCGTCGTATTTACGGCCCATGAAACGCTTTATCGAATATACTGTGTTTTCCGGATTCGTGATCGCCTGTCTCTTTGCGATCTGTCCGACCAGAATTTCACTATCCTTCGTAAAAGCGACTACCGAGGGGGTGGTCCTGCTTCCCTCTTCATTAGTTATAACTTTTGGCTCCCCGCCTTCCATGACAGCTACGCAAGAATTTGTGGTGCCGAGGTCTATTCCTATGATCTTAGCCATTTATCTCCTCCAATTGATTAAAGTAGTTTTGAAGGAGATATGGGACTAGTTATTTATTAAGTCAAGGGGGGGAAAATATCGCCTAAAATAGACAAAGGCGACCATCTGGCCGCCTTCGATAATGAATCAGAAGAACTTTTTCTTCAGTCAAGCGAATCGGAGGTCCAGATAACGGCGTCTCCGTTGATATCCTCGTGGAGCCTTTTATTGCTCTTGATGTAAGACTGGACCGTATGAACCTCGTTTTCACTCGTGATTTTGCCTTCCACGGTGAAGAATCTACTCCCGGTAGGCTGAATTCTATCTATATGGCAGCTTATCATAGTTCCGAGGTTTTTGCATTTTCCTATTTTGTTCGCGTCTATTTTGAGCCCTCCCGCGACGACGGCCATGAAAGTTCCATCGGTGTACCAGCTTTTCCCCGCATTCGTAATTTTAAAAGACACCTTGAAGTTGTTGCCAGCTTGCTGGGTTAGGTCGGGCTCTATCCTGAGATCGTGATCATTCACTATCTTTATCGTCCTGGTTTTGAGCTTATATTTTTTATCCCCACAGATGACCTCTGGAGTGATCGTCACCGAGCTGATTCCTAGGGGGGCTCCCTCATCCACTGCCACGTATATTTGCCTGACGGCTACACCCTTCGGCGATATGGAAGGGGCGGGCTGAGAGTTCTTCGCCTTGCTTTGAGTCGTTTCACCATTTATCGACTGGGCTTTGCCTTCGACATCTGCCGGTACGATGGCATAGGTCAGCCCTTCGGGAAGTTGCAGCGGCTGCAAAGTGCATAGCTGACCCAAAGATCCCTCCGGATAGGCGATTGGGATGACGCAGTACTCCTCGCCGGAATAACAGTTCACCGCCTGCGGCTGTGGAAGGTCGGCGATAGCAGGGGAGAAATCTACCTTGAGGCCTATCAAAACGTCCATATCAGGACGCTCCTTCTTGAATGTCCGGCAGTACCCTTTTTCGGATGAATATTCCAAAACCAGCTCCTCTTCCTCATCTGCCTCTTTTTCTTCGGAGTCGTCATCGCAGGCATCCCCTTTGCCATCCCCATCCGAATCCTTCTGGTCGGAGTTGGCGACGTCGATGCAGTTGTCTTCTTCATCCGGAATTCCGTCGCCATCCCTGTCCGGCTTGTCGGTTGATGTGTCGGTTGCGAGCGCTTTTGATATCAGCGCCTTCGATGGGAGTTCGATCTCCTCAGTGGGGATCGGTATCCCGTTCTTCTCGATCGAGGAGGTGTTGATGCGGACGCAATATTCACCTTTGCCCTGAGCCTTTTTTGCGAATGTTCCATCCTCTCTCGTGAGTCCCTTGGCCAGCTCTTTGCCATCGTGATAGATCGAGACCTCGACGAAGGATGCCGGAGGGTCGTCTAGATCCATCATTCCATTTCCGTTCACGTCATAGTAAACTTCGCCGCTGATTTTTCCGGAGCATGAGCTCAGAATCAGGGCGGCGAAGATCGTCATCGATGCGAGGAGGAGGGGGAGATTCATCTTGGATTTTAGAATGCTCATAAAAGGCTCCTTTCCAACTGAGCGGATTATAAGCAATAAATATGCCAGTGTAAATATATGAAATCTAAGTTTTTTCCATATACAAGCCCCGCTTCCCCGCGCCAATTTGAGATCTGACGTCATATAATTGACATTATTGGGTTTTTTCTGCATTTATCCCCCCCCCACATATTGATTTCAGCACCATCGGTAACCATCTCTTGTGGGTGGAGAATTCTGCTATGATAAAGCGTGACTATTATGAAGTTCTTGGTCTTGATCGTGCCGCCAGTGAGGAGGAGATAAAGAGGGCCTACAGGAAGCTCGCCCTCCAGTTTCATCCGGATAGAAACAGCGATCCCGAGTCCGAGGAAAAATTCAAGGAGGCTTCGGAGGCCTATGAAGTTCTTTCCGATTCCCATAAGCGGAATCTGTATGACACATATGGGCATCAGGGTTTGGAGGGCTCCGGTTTTCGTGGCTTTACCAACCTCGACGACATATTCAGTTCGATGGGGGATATCTTCCAGGAATTTTTCGGCGGCATGGGAGGGTTTGGAAGGAGCCGTTCAAGCGGCAGGCACGGTCATGATCTGCGATACGACATCTCGATATCCTTCGGGGAGTCGGCAACCGGCGTCGAACGGGAAATTTCCGTCTCGAGGCATATCAGATGCAAACGTTGCGGTGGGTCGGGTGAGGAACCGGGAAGCATGCGTTCAACTTGTGTTCACTGCAGCGGGAGCGGAACGATGACGCAGAGGCAGGGCTTCTTCGTCATCCAGACCGGATGTCCGCACTGCAACGGCGCCGGTTCTAAGCTGGAGAAACCCTGCAACGAATGCCGCGGAGCCGGGATCTCGAAGGGTAGCAAAAAGCTCAAGGTGAAGATACCGGCCGGCATAGAAGATGGAATGCGTCTGATCCTTCGCGGGGAGGGGGATGCGGGCTTGGGCGGCGGAGCGGACGGCGATCTTCACGTTTTTGTGAGAGTAAAATCTCATGATTTTTTTGAACGCCATGGAGATGATCTCGTCTGCACGGTTCCGATCTCCTTTGTACAGTCGGCCTTGGGTGAGAAAATAGAAGTTCCAACGCTTGATTCCAAGATAGAGGTGACGATTCCTCACGGCATAGAAAGCGGCGAGACTCTTCACATCAAGGGAAAGGGGTTTCCGAACGTTCATCAGAAGGGGAAATACGGAGACCTTGTGATATATTTCAGAGTTACTATTCCGAAAAAGCTTTCCAAAAAACAAAAGGAGCTTCTCAAGGCGTTTTCAAAAAGTTAGCGCCGGGGATTTCGGTGGCTTTCTGACTCAAGATCGTTGCATTGGATCTTTCAATGGATTATCCGTATGGGGCGAATATGGAGATGAACGTTGAAATGAAGTTCGCGAAGTTGGGTGACGGCTTTGAGTGTTATTATCAGCGTTGGCTGCCGGATTCTCCGAAGGCCTTGCTCATAATGATCCACGGCCTTGGAGATCATATCGGAAGATATAACGAGCTGGTTTCCCACTTGGGGTGCCAGGGCTACGCATGTGCTCTTTACGACCGAAAAGGGGATGGGCAGAGTCCAGGAAAGCGAGGGCAGATCGGATCCTTCAGTTCGCTGCTTGAAAATCTTGGTCATTTCATTTCATTTGTGCGCGTCAGGATGGACCCGGGGCTTCCGACAATCCTGATAGGCGGGAGCCTCGGGGGTCTGATAGCGATAAACTACATCGTCGAAAAGAGAGGGCATGTCGACGGATTGATTCTCGCCTCGCCGGCTATCGAGCCCATAATAAAAATTCCGGAGTGGAAAAAGAAAATCGTCCGCAGGCTTGCCAGGATATTGCCTTCTATTACCGTAGATAACGAATTCTCCTTTGACGACATGACTTCCGACGAGGATGAAAAAGAATATCTGATGAAGGACAGGTTCTTTCACAAAAGGCTCTCCCTTGGGGGGGCAGTGGAGATAGAGAGCCGACTTAAGTACGTCATGACCATGGCGCACAGGATTTACGTTCCAACTCTCATATTGACGGGCTCCGCGGACAGGATATGCGATCCTGAAGGGAGCAAGGCGTTTTACGAAAGGCTTGCTGCGGTCGACAAAACAATTATTTCTTACGAAGGAATGTTGCACGATATCCTGCACGACACAGGACGCAAAAGGGTGATGGATGACATGGCAAGCTGGCTCGCAGCCAGGGAGGGCTCTTGGAGGAAAAAATGAGATCGAAGATATTTTCTGTTATCGCGCTACTGATTGCCGCATCTGTTTTTTCAATCTCTGCCGAAGCCGGATACAATCGTAAACTCAGCAGAGCTACCAAATCCGACAGGATATACAGAATAGAGAACATGGACGCGACGCTAATCTGGAATGCCACCTTCTTCAGCGACGATTTCAGGAAGGCATTCGAGAGCAGGCATTTAAAACTTCATCGTGCACTGGATGATGTCCATAAAAACCTCTTTATATCCGAACAACAGGCCCGGCAGGATAAATACTGGGAATTTTTCGTCGGAATCTATACGAAAGATGATTATAAATATTTTTCCGATGAAAGCGGATCATTTTGGAAGGTATATTTGACCGCAGAAAATGGCGACAGGATCGACCCCGTGTCTATTTCCAAAGTCAACATAACTCCTTACGAAAGGCAGATGTTTCCATATCTGCATCGCTGGTCGCGCGCCTATAGAATTCTTTTTCCGAAAGTTCCGCTAGGGGATGAGTTCAACCTGACTGCCACCAGCGTGATAGGGACATCTGCTCTCAGTTGGAAAGTTAAAAAATAGATTTCAGCTCACCTGTTTGAGATCCTCAGAATGGTATTATATTTCATCGATTTATCCGTCGATGGGTGGTCTATGTTGAAATGGAGACCGCGGCTCTCCTTGCGCATCATCGCTGAGCGAACGACCAGTTCGGCTACGAGGGCGATATTTCGCAGCTCTATCAAGTTGTTGGTTACGGTAAAATTCCAATAATAATCCCTTATTTCTTCCTGAAGAAGCTCCAGCCTGTTGTGAGCTCTTTCGAGGCGTTTGTCCGATCTGACTATTCCGACATAATTCCACATGGTCCTCCTTATCTCATCCCAGTTTTGCGTGATTACAACCTCTTCGTCGGAGTCGGTCGCGTCACCTGAATCCCATTCCGGTACGCCGATATTCTTTTTTGGCATCCGCAGGAGTTCTTCCTTTGCGCTTTTTGCAGCCCGTGTTGCCATCACAACAGATTCGAGAAGGGAGTTGGAGGCGAGTCTGTTGGCCCCGTGAAGTCCGGTGCAGGTGACCTCTCCGCAGGCATAGAGGTTTTCTATGTCCGTCTTGCCGTCGAGGTCGGTTACGACTCCGCCGCAGAAATAGTGGGCAGCGGGTACGACCGGAATGGGAACCTTGCTGATGTCGAATCCGAATTGAAGACAGCGCCGGTATATGTTAGGGAACCGCGTTTTCACAAACCTCTCGCCAAGCGAGGTGGCATCGAGAAGGACGTATTCATCGCCGGTTCTTTTTAGCTCGGCGTCGATAGCTCTAGCCACAATGTCGCGCGTGGCGAGATCTCCTCTTGAGTCATATTTTTCCATGAACCTTTCGCCGTCGATTCTTCGTAAAACCGCACCTTCGCCACGAAGCGCTTCAGATATCAGAAAAGACTTCGCCTGCGGATGAAAAAGGCAAGTCGGATGAAATTGAACGAATTCCAGATTCGCTATGCTCGCTCCAGCACGATAAGCCATCGCGATTCCGTCCCCCGATGCGATGTCAGGATTTGAGGTGTACAGATAGACCTTGCCTGCGCCTCCCGAGGCGAGGCAGATTTTTCTGGCAGCAAAACTGAGCACTTTCTTTTTTTGAATATCCAGGACGTATGCGCCGAGGCATTTTGATTCTGCCGATCTTATCAGATCGATTGCGAGGTGGTTTTCATAGATCATTACATTCGGATGGGAAGAGAGGGCCTTCAACAGAGAGTCCTCTATCTCCTTGCCGGTGATGTCCCCTGCGTGAATAACCCTGCGGTGGCTGTGCCCTCCTTCTTTTGTAAGATCGAGAGAGAGTTTTTCGCCGCGCGTGAAACGCACCCCCCAATTTACGAGCCTCGCTATTTGTTCCGGCCCCTCTCCGATGATCGTTTTTACCACATTCTCGTCGCATAATCCCGCGCCGGAGCGAATTGTATCCTGGGCATGGCTTTGAAAGGAGTCGAATTCATCGATGACTGCGGCAATTCCGCCTTGAGCTACTGAAGTGGCGGATTCATCCTTCCTGCGCTTGGTGACTATCGCCACAGACCCTGAGTTTGCGACGGATAGGGCGAAGGTCAGACCTGCGATACCGCTGCCGATTATAAGATAATCGAATGTGTGGGGCATGGAGGGGCGCTCTATCAGAGAACCCTTTTCGATACAATCCCTTTGACAAAGAGAGCTACTGGAAATAGAGCTCCCGAAATGACAAATAGAATCCCGCTGAATATGCCCAACATGATAACGCTAGGCAGGCTGGCTGCCGTTCCAGCGCTGATTTTCATAATGATATTCATGGATGACTCTTCTCCGAATATATCCTTAAATAAAACCCTCTCCTTCCTCTCGGCGTTTTTATTCGTTATAGCCATGAGCTCGGATATGATAGACGGATACTTGGCCAGGAAATATAACCTCATCACCATTTTTGGGAAGTTCATGGATCCCCTGGCGGACAAGATGCTTTTCATAGTTGCCATGATAATGATGATCGGGCTCGATCGTATTCCGGCGTGGATCGTCGCGCTCTTTTTTATGCGTGAGGTTGCGGTTACTTCACTTCGGGCTATTGCATCCAATGAGGGGGTGGTCATATCCGCCAGCCATTGGGGAAAATATAAATCTGCCTTTGTATCCTCTGCCACAGTCGGAATGCTTCTGCATTATCCCTTTTTTGGTGTGAACTGGAAATTGATAGGATGGGCTCTTTTAGTCCCTTCTTTCATATTTTCGATGGCCTCCGGGCTGCACTACGCGATCGGCTTCTTCAGATCTGTTCCTTCGGCTGGCGAAGTTCTTGACAAGGGTTCTCCATCTGTGTAGTTAGCGCGGTTCGGCCACCGGCGACGCAAGGTCGCCGCTGACGTAACGGAATCTACGCGGGAGTAGCTCAGTGGTAGAGCGTCACGTTGCCAACGTGAATGTCGCGAGTTCAACCCTCGTCTCCCGCTCCATTGAGAGGCCTCCAAAAATGGGGGCCTTTTGTTTTTCCTGGTTTTTCATGCCCTATCTCCTGAACTTTTTTCAGATGCCTCCCTTTTCCTTTTTCTGGTTTCAAGCTCGACTCTATGCTAAAAGACAAGGGTCCAAGACCTAGGGGGCAGGTTGGATAAAGTCGATTTTCTTTTTATCAATGTCAGCATTGGCACTTTGCCGCTAAAGGCGAGCAGCAAGATACCTCCGCTTGGAGTGCTTTCAATAGCGTCATTTTTAGAAGATAGCGGTTACCGTTCCAGGGTTGTTGACACAGCCCGTCCGTTTTTTAGCATCTCATGGCTTAAGGATTATCTCGCTTCAACGACCCCTCGATACATCGGATTTACCCTTTATACGGATTATCTGCACAGCATTAAGAGGCTCATCTCTATAATCAGAAACGTTTCGCCAGCATCGATTCTGGTTTGCGGAGGCCCCCATGCAAGTATCTGTGATAAATCGACCCTATCCGAGCTTGATGTGGAAATAGTGGTAAGGGGGAATGGGGAGGTTCCATCCCTTGAGCTCCTATCGGGAAAGCGACTTTCGGAAATAGCGGGGATCTCATACCTTATCAAAGGGTCGTATCAAAGAAATCCCGATTCGCCATCCCATTCACTGGATACATTTCCATCTCCGGATCTGTCCCTGATCGAACCGGATTCAGCATTTGAATATCTCCCTGCCATCGCACCTGAAAGGGGGTGCACTTTCAGGTGTTCATTTTGTGCAGCTGGAACGCTTTCTCCAAAGGTACTTTTCAGGTCGATGAATCTGCTCGAGAAAGATATCCTTAAATTGTTGCCCATGTGTGAAAGTAAAATTTTAGTCCTTGTCGGCGATACATTCACCGTCAATCCTTCGAGGGTTCTAGAATTCTGCAACATGATCAAAAAAATCGGCGGCGGCAAAAAGTTCATTTGGTATGCGGAAGGGAATGTCAATTCCATCAGGGAAAATCCGGAAATCCTCTCCGCGATGTACGACTCCGGACTGAGGTTTCTCCAATTTGCTCTCGAATCTGGAGTTCCATCAGTCTTGAAGGCCTACAACAAGGAGGTCGATCTGGATTATGCGATAGACCTCGTTCGTGAATGTGCTCGTCTGGGTATTTTTATACATATTAACTTCATCGTTGGTGGGCCTTTCGAGAGTGATGAGACTATTTCCAGGACAAAGGCCTACGCCAGAAAATTGATCGCTGCCGGCAATGGATATCTCAATATGCTTTTTCCATATCTCACGCCTTTGCCAGGGACTGATATTTTTGACAATCCAGAAAAATATGGTCTAAAGATTTTGGATAGAGATCTGCTTTCCTCATTCGCGTTCAACAATGCTGTCGTGGAAAGCGCTGCTTTGTCGCGCGGTGAAATCATATGGCATAGGTTTAATATAATGCTCGATCTGCTTGGAGAGACATTTGCCATGATGAAATTGCCAGATCCTCTTCGCAATGAGAGGTGTGTTCAGGCTTCATTGCTTGCTGGGAATTTCCATCCTGCTGTAGTTGCAGATAACTATATCGACTGGAATGACTACTTCGTTTCCGGATGGAAGGGGGTTTTTGCCAAACTGCCAGAGTATCATCAGTTTTTAGATTCAGCTAAGGAACCATTTGAGCAACTGATTCCAATAAGAACCAGTGCGGTGGTCGTGAACCTCGATGGCAATATCGACTTTCCCCATGTTGCCGATGATCTTTCCCCGATTCAGAGCAGAGTTTTGGACTTAAGCGCAGGAAAACTCACTGCCGAAGAGATTGCTTCCCGGCTCGGTGAGAGTTTTTCGGCCGTCAAGGATGCGCTAATAGCTCTGGAAAAGATCGGCGCAATTATCTACGGATCTTTTTGATGCAGAGGATTTAATATGAAAAATTACACTCCATTCAAGCCGTTCCTGAAAAGTCCCGAGGGGCTTTCTAAATTCATGATCAAGCAGCTTCTTTCGAGGTACGAGCGTGGAGTGGGTGGCGTTCCCTCCGAAATTGCATCCGTGATCAAGCTTCTGTGCGATGATGCTTCTTTGCCCCACATCTCCTACATCCATACCAAAGGCGGTGCGGTAAAAAAACTCGCCGATATTTTTATCTCCTATCTTTCCGACTCCTCCTCCGAATCGGAGCTCTCAACCTCCTTCATGAAGATAAATGGCTGGGATGAGATCCCATTTTATGCCGCCGGACTCGCCTCTGCTACTTCCGCGCTCTATCTTGCTCTCCTCGAGGCCGGAGCTAAGGGAGGAGAGGTCATAACAACATCATTCAACTACGTAGGCGTAATCAACGCCATATACATGTCCGGAGCGACGCCGGTATTTATAGATGTGGATTCCGATCACTGGATGATGGACCCAAACCTTTTGGAATCGGCCATCAATAATAATACCAGGGCTATCGTTCTTACCCACTTGAATCAATTTGCCGATCTTTCTCCATATCTCGAACTGTATGAGCGCAAGGGCTTGGAAATTCCGTTTATACAGGATGCCTCCGTAGCGATGGGCTCTAAGAATGGAGGCCTTCATCCTGGAATCTTGAATCTGGGGGTAGGGGGGGCGACCATCTTTAGTCTGGCTACATCGAAAGTTCTCACCGGGCTTGGCGGCGCTCTCATGGTTTCCAATGATGAGAGCTTTTTGCACCGCATCCTTACGATGGCATATCAGGGAATAGACTTGACGGGCGGAGCTGGAATTCTCTTAGCGGGCGGCAATTTTAAAATGAACGATATCAACGCTGCTATAGCGATCGAGCAGTTAAGGCGCGCAAAGGAGATATTTGGCAGGAGGAGAAGGTTAAAGGAATTCTACGATCTGGAGCTCGCGGATTTGGAAGAGTCCGGAAAATTAAAGATGCAGAGCTGTTCCGGCGAACCAGTGGTTACACATTATCCCATCAAGGTTGCGAAACGCGACAGTCTCGCTGCCAAAATGGCTGCAGACGGCATCATCCTATCCCGTTGGCATGCATGTCATATGGAGGAATTTTGTCGGGTTAATTCCGCAAAGGCCGGATCAGGGTTGCCCGTGACTGAAGACCTCCAGGAGAGGCTGACCTTTCTTCCATTTTACGCTGATCTCACGGAATCCGACATTAAGTTCATAGCTGAAAATCTGAAGGGGAAGCTTTAATTCAGTATCCTTTTTTAAAATCCATTTCACCCAGAAGAGTTTCGCCCTTTTGGTAGAGGTCCAAGTTCAAGGCGAATCTCGCCATCGTCCGGGGCCAGTACATGTTGCTCCAAGCTGAGATGTGAGGCGTTATTATTATATTGGGGGCTTTGTAGAGTTTTGACCATCGAGAGAGAGGCTCCCTTTGAAAGACGTCGCAGGCGGCACCGCCTATCTTGCCTCTTTTCAGGGCATCATATAGCGCATCCTCGTCGACGAGCTCTCCGTGGGCAATATTGATAAGGCATGCGTGTTTTTGCATCATCTCGAATTCGGCAGCCCCCATCATTCCACGTGTGAGATCCGTCGAGGGGGTCGCGAGAACTACATAATCGGCTATCTTTATGGCTTCGTGGAATCTGTTGAATGGAACCTGCTCATCCACTGCATCGCTTTTTTCAGTTTCATCCCTCGTGATTCCAAGCACGGCCATTCCGAGCGCTCGGCAAAGTAGTGCCAGTGCGGTGCCGACTCCTCCCACGCCGACTATCGCTACGGTAGATTGCATCAGTTCCCGGGAAGGTGGAGAGGCGTGATAGATTTCGCGTGTGGCGAAGCGTTTTTTACCTTGGAGGAGTATTGAGTCGCGTATTTTTCTCGATAGGGAGAGCATCATCCCGAGAGCAGTTTCTGCAATTGGAACGGCGTGAAGTCCCTTTGGCATGCTGATTTTTATTCCACGTTCCACCGCTTTTTGAGGGACTTTCGAAATAGCTATGGTAGAAACCGAGTGGTACCACCTGAGATTTTTTGCCTTTTCAAGGATCTCGTCGGTCAGTTCATGTGAAAATAAAATCTCAGCCTCCTCAATCCTTGAAATATTCCTCTGCGCAAAATTGCCGAATGTGAACTCCATATTTTTATGCTCATCACGCACCCAGTCAAGGAGCTCTTGAGGGGGGTCGATTGAAGGGTTGTCATATTTTATTGGAGCCAGCACCAAGGGGCGCTTTTTCCCTCCGGGTCTCAGAAAACCCTTGAGTACGCCGGATGTTTTTACGCTCGCGAACTGTTGCTGGCGGAGTTCCCTTAGGCGCTCCTCACCGATTCCCAGCTCCGATAGCGCCTTGTATGTCGCATCGGCGCTGACTTCGGTTAGATCAGGGTTCTTTCCGAGCATCCGTATCAGATCTAAAAATTCCACGCCGCTTTTTTCTGCGATATCTTTATAGAAGTGGAGTGGATAGAGGTCTATGTTGGAATCCGCCGTCATCACGTCTATGGAATCGATGCCTTGATGGCGAGGCAGGATAGGGGCTATTATCGCATCGGCTGCAGCGACTAGGTTCTCAAGTTTTATTCCATCAGCGAATCCTTTGCGTTTCAGGAGAGAGACGAGGATCTCCATCTGGGCATTTCCTCCCGCGCGACCTATTCCTTTCAGACTGGCATCCAACATGGATGCGCCGGCATCGACCGCCGCCAGGGAGTTCGCTACGGCCATCGCGAGGTTGTTGTGTCCGTGGAAACCGATTCTTATACGAATGGAATTCCTCAGACGGGATATTATCTCCGATATCTGATCGGGAAGAAAATGCCCGGTCGTATCGACTAGATAGAGGGCATCGATTCCCATTTGCTCCACCTTTTTGGCCGCCTCGATGATTTTTTCGATCGGGCGCCTGGATGAGCGCATGAGCTGAAAAAACATCTCGATGTCGGAGCGAGCCCCCCTTATGTATTTCACCTGCTCTTCAACCGACTCAGGGCTGTCCACGTTGGCAGCGACTCTTATGAAGTCGACCTTTTCTATTACTGCGTCAATATCCGAGAAGGAGGTGATAGCCGCCCCCCCTCCTATGACTCCAATTTTGATATTTTGAGCAGCCGATTTTGCTGCACTTACGTACTCCTCATCGCTTGCGGCTGCCTCTAGCCCTGGGATTCTGCCCGCCCCCAAGCCACAACCATGGCTGACCTCCATGTATTGGATCCCTGCCTCTTCGAGTTCTTGCGCGAGTGCAGCAACCTGATCCGGGGTGTACTTGTAATGAAGCAGGTAACTTCCATCCCGAACGGTCACATCCATAAGGGAAATATCTTTATTATTCATATAGTTATATCCTTGTTTTAAAATTTTCTCGAGCGGTTGTTTCAGGCCGCCTGATCCTATAACTATATGATTTTTAACCATATGGCGAGCATTTTTAGATTCGATAAATTCTTTGATGATCGCTATCTGATTCATTCGCCGTGAAGGTACTGAGAAATAACATAAATCCTTTGACAAAAGATTTTGTGGCATCTATGGTCCCGACCCAATTGAGGTGGACCAAAACACCTTAAAATTCAAAGGGAAAAGGGAGGTTTTACAAGATGAGTGCTGTAAGAATAGAGCCGACGGAGAAGCAGAGAAATACGGAGTTTGCAAGGTTGTTCGAGGAGCGTGCCAAGACGTTAAATTTGAAAGAGGGGGAGATCGTCAAAGGGAAGGTCGTGCGCATCACGCGCGACAACGTGATCGTCGATATCGGTTTTAAGTCCGAGGGCAGAATTCCAATTGAGGAGTTCAAGAACATTCACGGTGAAGTGACGGCGAGCCCGGGGGACGAGGTCTCCGTACTCCTTGAATCCGTTGAAAGCGACAATGGGATGATGGTCCTTTCCAAGGAGAGGGCGGATGCCATGCGCACATGGGACCGCCTGGTCGAGATATGCGATCAGAACGGCGACATAGAGGGGGTTGTCGTCGCCAAGGTGAAAGGCGGTCTTTCGGTCGATATCGGTGTGAAGGCCTTCCTCCCCGGTTCGCAGATAGACCTGAGGCCTGCACGCAACCTCGATAAGTACGTCGGCAACAGCTACAAGTTCAAAATAATCAAACTCAATAAGAGGCGCGGAAACGTCGTCCTCTCAAGAAAAATCATTCTTGAAAAGGAACGTGAATCTATGCGCGAAGCGACCTTAGCCAACTTGGCTGAAGGTCAGGTTTTCGATGGAATCGTGAAAAATGTCACCGAGTATGGCGTGTTCGTCGATCTCGGAGGTATCGACGGACTTCTTCATGTCACCGACATGACTTGGGGGCGCATCAATCACCCTTCCGAGATGTTCTCAGTCGGTGATGACATAAGAGTTGTCGTGTTGAAGTTCGATGCGGAATCCGGAAAGGTCAGCCTTGGTCTGAAACAGCTTCAGCCCGATCCGTGGCAAAATGTTGAAGAGAGATATCCGGTTGGTTCCAGAGTTTCCGGCAAGGTCGTGAGCCTTACCGATTATGGCGCCTTCGTTCAACTTCAGGACGGTGTAGAGGGGCTCATTCACGTTTCCGAGATGAGCTGGACGAAGAAGGTGAAGCACCCCTCCAAGGTTCTCTCCGTAGGCGATGCGGTTGATGCGATAGTCCTAGATGTTGACTTGGAAAATAAGAGGATCTCCCTCGGCCTCAAGCAGATAGAGGCGAATCCTTGGGAAAATCTCGAGGAGAGGTACCCCCTCGGCACAAAGCTGAAGGGGACAGTGAGGAATATCGCCGATTTTGGACTTTTTGTGGATGTCGGCGGGGATATCGATGGGCTGGTTCATATTTCCGACCTTGCATGGGTTCAGAACTTCGCCCATCCCTCTGAAATTTTTAAGAAGGGGGATGAGGTGGAGGTTATCGTTCTCCATATAGATCCAGAGAACGAACGCTTCTCGCTCGGCATGAAACAACTCATGGACGATCCATGGGATACCATCAACAAGACCTACCGTGAGGGCGACACGGTCAAAGGTACCGTCTCCGGTTTTTCGGGCGCGGGGCTCATAGTCGATCTTGGCGATGAGGTTGAAGGCCTCGTTCCTGAGAAACAGTACTCTGCCGATCTGAAGGAGGGGGACGAAGTCAGCGTAACGGTTAGAACGGCTGATCCCCGTGAAAGGCGTTTTGTCCTTTCGATCGATTCCGGCAATTGAATAGACTAGTCTCCTTTGGGAGGGATGATGCGCAGGACTTGGATTATTGCGGCCTTGCTTGGCAGTTCGATCCTTGCAATCGCCTTTCTCGCCGGGGTGTTTATGTATCTCGTCACGGCCGAAGGGGGAGGGAAATCCCTCTTTTCGTCGGATCGTGGAATTGGAATTCTGAAGATAGAAGGCCCGATCCTCTCTTCCGACAGGGCGATAGAGGATATAAAGGAGTTCGGGGAGAATAAGTCGGTTAAGGGAATTCTTCTCAGAGTTGATTCGCCTGGCGGAGCGGTTGCTGCATCGCAGGAGATTTACGAGGCGCTTCTTGATCTTTCACAGAAAAAGCCGGTGGTGGCATCGATGGGAAGCGTTGCGGCGAGCGGGGGGTATTACGTATCTCTTGCGGCTGATGAAATATGGGCTAACCCCGGAACTACCACCGGGTCGATAGGGGTCAGGCTCGAGCACGTGATGATCGGAGATCTTCTGGAGTGGATGAAGATCAAGCATGAGACTCTGAAAAGCGGGGCGCTGAAGGATTTGGTGCCGATGGACAGACCCATCAGCCCAGAGGCAAGAGAGATTCTCGAGAAGATGCTTGCGGAGATCCATGCCCAGTTCAAGGGAGCTGTTGCCGAGCGTAGAAAGCTCGATCTTCCGACGGTGGATAAAATCGCCGATGGAAGAATCTTTACCGGCGCAGCTGCCAAGGATCTCAAGCTCGTCGATGAGATCGGTGGGGTTGCCTCTGCTCTTAAAAGGCTTTCGCTCCTCGCAAAGATAGAAGGGGAACCGGAATTGATTTTTCCACGCAAGCGGGGCCGACTTATCGACCGTATTTTTACAGAGATAAAAAGCAGGATGTCGTCTTTGGCTATTGCAGATTATTGGCAACCGATGGTTATGATGAGAATGGACGGACTGTCCGAACGATGAAAGGGGGCTTCAGTTGAACAAGAGCGATCTTATTGAAACTTTAGTCAGGAAATTACCTAACCTCTCTGGCAGGGATGTGGAGGTCATCGTCAACACGATTTTCGATAGCATGACCGATTCGTTGAAATCCGGCGAGCGTATCGAGATCCGCGGATTCGGAAGTTTCGAAGTCCGCACGAGAAAGCCTCGGATCGGCAGAAATCCCAAGACCGGGATGTCCGTCGATGTGGGTCAAAGAAAGGTTCCTTTCTTCAAGGTTGGCAAGGAGCTTAGGGAAAGGGTCAACAAGGCATGAGCGGAGATATTCTCTGGGCGCCCTGGAGGATGGAGTTCATAAGGGGCGCAAAATCCTCCAAGGATTCATGTATTTTCTGCGAGCTCGCCACATCGGGTGAGATCGATTCCAAAAATCTCGTTTTGCACAGGGCTAAGAGTTCTTATGTCCTGATGAATCGTTATCCTTACAACACCGGTCATCTTTTGGTGATACCATTTAGCCACACCGGCACACTTTCATCCTTGAGTTCAGATGAGCATGCCGAAATAATGCGCCTGACCTCGGCATCGGTAGAGATACTCCAGAAGATTCTTGGAGCTGAGGGTTTCAACTGCGGTTTCAACTTGGGGAGGTCGGCGGGGGCGGGGATCGCAGATCATCTCCACATGCATATTGTCCCCAGGTGGGTCGGGGATTCGAATTTCATGCCTGTAATAGGCGGCACCAGATCGATGCCTGAGTACTTGAAGGAAACCTATTCAGAGCTCGCAGATTCTTTCAAAGCCTTATAGGGGGATTTCATGAAAAAACTTATATTTGCTATTACGATGGCGCTTTTCTTTTTTATCCTTTTGAACTTCATCTATTGCAATCTTGATGAAGCGACTTTCGGCTATGCCCTTGTTATGAAATTCAGGATACCCTACATCTTGAGCGTCCAGTCTGTTCCGATTCCGATAGGTTTCGTTCTGCTCTCCGCATTTTGCTCAGGAATGGTTGTGATAGCGATGATCGAGGCTCTCCCATCCTTTTATAAAACGCTTGAGCTTCGTGCGAAAAACAAGCGCATACGCCAGCTTGAAAGAGAGCTTTCGGTAGTGAGACAGATATCAGAAAAGAAGGATTCGGAATCAGCCCCTAAATCCCTTTCGTGATCTCTTAATCTTTTTTAGTTCCACCTTCGCAGCGCCGGAGTCGTGCTGATGGTCAGCTTTTTTTGCAGCTTGAAGTTTTTCAAATTCCCTGGCCTTTGCTTCAACCTTTGAGGATGGCCTGGATGTGAATGAGGATGCCTGACGATTTTCCTGAATCGACGCTATTTGGCTTTCCAGCTTTTGGACTTCCGCTTCCAGTTCGGAGCCCTTTTGCTCCATCATATTGTCGACCAACAGCTCCAGGTTTCTAAGCGGCGATGGGTTGCCGTCGATGAGGGCCTTTATTCGGAGCTTCGCTTCTTTCTTTATGAGGATGAGCCCATCCGACTGTCTGAAGTCGGCTTTGAGTTTTTTGAAGAAGGTGTCGATATTGTCTATCGAGAGGTTACAGGATGGGATGATCGAGGCGTTTACCAGGTCATCCAGCCCCTCGTCCGTATATTTCCCCTCGTTTATGAGCATCGCGTCGAAGGGGATGTGTATCTCCCCCGTAAAACGATATTTTTCCAAGGAGAGGAATTCATCCTTGCTAAGTATATAGACGTCCTCTTCCTGTTTGTATGGTTCAAAGGCCGATTTCCACGTTGCGATGTCGAATCGGGCGGTGTCAACAAATCCGCTATACCATAGGGTATCAAGGTCTAGCTCTGTGTAATATACGTGCTCCCCATCGGCAGTTTTTTCGAGCTGCTCCCAGAGATATTCCATCACGCCGCCGCCATCTAGAGTCATCGCCATCTTGGTTCTACCTCCGTTCGGGCGGCAATTTTAAAGGCCTAGGGAGGGGCTGTCAAATCAATATAGTAACCTCCGAAAAATCAGCAAATTCAGGGGGGGGTCTCTAAAAGCTATCCACTTGATTCTTCATCTTGATCTTCATCTCCATCTTCATCTTAATCCTGATCTTGATCTTAACCTTAATAACGATATTTTCGAATATAAACTAGTTTTACAAAATGCTGATCAGAGATCAGCGATCAGGATTCGACGATCACTTTTTCTTTTGACGGGGATTCCCGCTTGCCCCGCGTTAGCGGCGGCTTAAAACCGCGGGAATGACGGCGTGATTGTCATCCCTGAATGGTCAATCGTCCATGGTCGAAATTATTGCTGCAGCTAGCTTTTCAGAGGTTACTTAAAGAATAAAACGATAATACGTTGACGGATTATTAGCGAAACGATATAAAAACGCTAATAAGGGGGATTTCTTATTAGCGCTATGTCAAAACAATCATCGGGTCATTTTATTCGTTGCAAGGAAGGGTATCAGGCATTCATTCCAAACCAGCTGCCCCCTGAAATTACTTGGAGCACCAAGCTAACCAAAGCCCTTTCTGATGCAGATAGACTTATAGGAAAACTTGCGGGCGAAGGAAAAAGACTGCCAAACCCTCATCTTTTGATGAGACCTTTCTTAAGGCGTGAAGCTGTTCTTTCCAGCCGTATCGAAGGAACGCAATCGACTCTTGGTGAGCTACTTGCAAAAGAAGCTGGTGCAAACGTTGAAAGAAGTCCTGACGATCTTAGAGAGGTGGGAAATTATGTTACCGCTATCGAGTATGGAATAAAGAGATTAAAGACCCTGCCCCTATCTCTTCGCCTTGTTCGTGAACTTCATGAAAAATTGATGAAAGGTGTTAGAGGAAGAACCGCAACACCCGGAGAATTCAGGCGCAGTCAGAACTGGATAGGAATCCCCGGAAGTACTATATCGAATGCTACTTATATTCCTCCACCTCCAAATAAACTTATGTCATGTCTCGGCGATTGGGAGAAGTTCCTGCATGATAGAACCATCCCTCCTCTTGTTCAGGTTGCAATGATCCATTATCAGTTCGAAGCCATCCATCCGTTTCTTGATGGCAATGGTAGAGTTGGGCGTTTACTAATAACGCTTTTATTGATCGAACGAGATATTTTACCAACACCGCTTCTCTATTTAAGCGCATTCTTTGAAGCCACAAGGCGTGATTATTATGACCTTCTCCTTGATGTGAGCTTAAAGGGTAACTGGGAGAAATGGCTGGAATATTTCTTTAATGGGGTTGCGAGGCAGTCTGAGGACGCTTTGAGCCGTGCAGAAAGAATAAATAAGAAGCTGGATACGTGGAAGGATCAGATAACAGCGAAGACCCTGCTAAAAGTTATCGATATGATCGCGGCCAATCCATTCGTTACGGTCAAAGGCGTTGCGGCCAAGTTAAAGGTTGCCTTTACCACTGCCCAACGAGCGGTTGATAAACTTAAAGACCTCGGCATCTTGAAGCAAATGGATAAAGCCAAGCGCGACCGTGTCTATTGCGCCAAAGATATATTCGATATTCTTGAAGAACCTGCGAAGCTTGATTCTTCATCTTAATCTTCATCTTAATCTTAATCCTGATCTTGATCTTAATCTTAATAAGGATGTTTTCGAATATAAACTAGTCTTACAAAATGCTGATCAAAGATCAGCGATCAGGATTTGACGATCACTTTTTCTTTTGACGGGGATTCCCGCTTGCCCCGCGCGGTAGCGGTGGTTTGCTCCGCGTTAGCGGCGGCCTAAAACCGCGAGAATGACAGCGTGGTCGTCATCCCCGAATGGTCAATCGTACATGGTCGAAGTTATTGTTGCAGCTAGCTTTTCAGATATTCCTTATAAAAAATAAAATAAAAGGGCCGGCTTTTGCCGACCCTGGATTTTTCTCTGGTACGATCCTCATCGTGCGGTCGGAGTTCCTCTTGACCTTTCATTTCTCATTGGGTTCTGTCCCCTATAGTTGCAAAACATGGCACGAAGAGCGGTCTTGCTTATCGCCGACTGCTTGGCCGTGAGTTTTTGCTCCACGATAGCCGCTTCCAGCTCTTTGCCTTTGAGCTCCTGAGCACGAAGCTCGCGCTTTTGCTCCAGCCCTATCTTGAACATGCTCTCCTGCATCGCCAACTTTTTCTCATTATTTTCGAGGGCATTTAGCTGGTCTTCCATGGAGATCTTTTCCATCTCCTTGTTATGGTTGAGGGCGCTTAGCTGCATCTCCTTTTGTATCTCAATTATCTCACCCTGGTAAACATACCCGGCGATTCCCTCGCACATTTGGAAGACTGAGGAGGAGATGCTTGAGATAGCGTTGCCGGCGGTCATAAGGCCTTGTATTGCTGATCCGCCGCCACCACCACCACCACCACCACCACCACCACTATCACCAACGGGAGCAGTGCTCATATGTTCCTCGATTCCCTATGTTAATAAAATGTTAATAAAATGTTAATAAATCCTGCTCGGATAGCCGTAATTCCAGGAACGCCTTGCGCTGAAGGTGTTGGCAACGGAAAGGACTCTTGCCCTTTCGTTTTTGCCATTCTCCTGAACCCTGGCTATGGCAATCCTTGCCGAATTTTCAAGCTTCATCATCCTCTGCTCATGATCTATCTGTGCCTGATGCATATTCTGCTGTGCGTATATGGCTGTTTCCTGGACGTCGAGCTGCCTCATTGCGACATGTTGTTTATAGCTGGCTATGGTGTTAACCGATTCATAGTATGCCTCGGCGACGGCCCTGTTGGCGTCGATCTGCTTCGCTTGAAGGCCATAGTTGAAGCCAGCTGCCATCATATTTCCAATGGAGTCCAATGCCTGCATAGCTGCATTGATCTTAAGGGCTTTGTCTTTTTGCTTGTTATCAGTTAGCTCCATGGTTGTCTGAGTTGGGTTTGATGTATTATTGTAACTGATCTGTTGAGGGATGAATGGTAGCATAATTTCCTCCTTAAGAATTGTTCACTGGTTTGCCTGCTAAATATACCGCTTTTGGCGCCGATGATCCGTCAACTTTCTTGTTTTTGCCCGTTTCCAGCCCCCTCAGCTCTTCACGCTTTTTCGCATTTTCATATTTCATCTGTTTCGTGGAGAGGTAGTCGAGGGCGATAGTCGAGCCCATCTGTGCGCGAAGTTTGGCGGCGCTGCGTTCCTGTGCTGCCTCATTGGCTCGCTTCTGGTATAGGGCGCGGTTGCGGGCATCGACTTGCATCTGCTCCTGCATTTTCTTTTGCTCAGCAGCAGCTTCCTTCGCCTCATATTGACTAGCTATACCAAGTCCAGTGCTTATAATGGTACATGCAGCGCCTATGATCGCAACGACAATTACGCAGCTAATTAATCCTAAAACTCCCAACATAGGAACCTCCACTTCTCTCGTCCTAGTTATCGGTATCCGGTGAATCCATAGTTGCGTATCCCAGAAAATTTTTATCATTATATAGTTTTTTCAGTGCATTATAATAATCTTTTAAAATTAATATGTTATCTCTTTATTCAACTGCTTAGAAAGTTTTCTATCCGCTTGATCATCGGATAAAGGCGTGCTACCCCGTCCAATATGCAGAACAGATCGCAAGGGGGGGCAACCCCGATGCTTCGCCAATATGCTAAAATCAAAAGGGAATATCCCGATGCGATACTCATGTTTCGCCTCGGCGACTTTTATGAAATGTTCTATGAAGACGCTAAGATAGCATCGAAGGTGTTAGATATTACTTTAACTTCTAGGAATAGGAATGACCCCAATCCTGTCCCCCTATGCGGGGTTCCCTTTCATTCCGTCGAGCCGTACATAGCCAAACTCGTCGAAAGTGGAAGGAGGGTGGCAGTCTGTGATCAGGTCGAGGATCCGGCGCTGGCCAAAGGGATAGTAAAGCGCGAAATAACCAGGGTTATCACCCCAGGGGTGGTTCCCGACGGCCTCTCGCTTCCCGCGAAAAGGCATAACTTTTTGATTGCCCTTTCTTTCGGCGCTGCTGAGATAGGCTTTGCTATTGCCGATGCATCGATGGGATTTTTTGAGGCCGGTATTTTTTCGGACAAGGGCTCCCTTTTTGAGGAACTGCTTCGCAGAGAGCCCAAGGAAATTCTCTTTGCCGGAGAGGGAGAGGGTTTTCCGATTATTGAAGAGATTCGTGAAAAGTTCGCCGACATTTTAATATCAGACTCTTCTAAAAATGCCGATGGGCTCTCCCATCTTGAAAAAATTCTTGGCCGGGAGAAGAGGGGGGACTTTCCCCCACCATCACTCGATGCTGCCGCGAACTTGCTCTCTTATGTGAGTCAGATGCAGAAGGGGAGGATTGCGCAGTTTTCCTCTCTAGAGCTTCATAGGCGCGGAGGCGGAATGCGCCTGGACGAGTCCACGATTCGGAACCTGGAATTAGTCGCTTCCATGCGCGATGGTGAAAGGGCCGGATCCCTTCTCGACGTAATAGACAGGACCTCCACTGCCGTTGGCGCCAGAAAACTGCGCGAATGGCTTTTGTACCCCCTCACCGAGGTCGGGAAGATAGAGATGCGCCTTGGAGCAGTTTCTGAAATCATCTCCGGCGGAAGAATTTTGCGGGAGGCCCCTCCCTTTCTTTCTCAGGTGTACGATCTGGAGAGATTGACTGGCAGGATAGGTTCTGGGACAGCCAACGCCAGGGATCTCGTCGCGCTGATGAATTCCCTCAAGGCCGTTTCTTCCCTGAAGTCCATCTTGCAGGATTCTTCAGGATATTTCAGAGATTGTGTAGAAAGGCTCGATCCCTGCGATGAGATATCTTCCAGAATAGAAAATACCATCGCGGAGGATCCCCCCTTTGCCCTCAGGGAGGGCGGAATCATAAGAAAGGGGTGCAACCAGGAACTCGATGAGCTGAGAGATGTCATCGCGCATGGAAAGGATTACATAGCCGGAATTGAAAACTCAGAGAGAGAAAAAACCGGGATACCTTCTTTGAAGATCCGCTTCAACAGGGTCTTCGGGTATTACATTGAGATAACGAATGTTCACCGCGACAAGGTCCCCTTGGATTACATCAGGAAACAGACTCTCACAAATGCCGAGAGGTATATCACTCCCGAATTGAAAGAGTACGAGGGAAAGGTTCTCGGCGCCGAGGAAAAAAGCAAGTCCTTGGAATACTCCATTTTCAGCGAGCTGCGCGAATCCCTGCTTTCGGAGATAGTCAGAATTCAAGAAACGGCTGATGCTGTAGGAACCATCGATGTTCTTATTTCATTTGCTAGGCTGGCCGCGGAGATGAATTACGCCCGCCCAAAGGTTTCTGATTCCAGCATTCTGGAAATAAAGGGTGGGAGGCATCCAGTGGTCGAAGTGCTTTCTTCTGCCGAGCGCTTCGTTCCGAACGATCTCTCCATGGATGGACGCAGCGGAAGATTCATGATGATCACCGGCCCCAATATGGCCGGCAAATCGACCGTGATGCGTCAGACCGCTCTGATAGTTCTTATGGCTCAGATCGGATCCTTCGTGCCGGCGACCTCCGCAGAGATCGGAGTTGTTGACAGAATCTTCACGAGGGTAGGGGCGTCCGACGCGCTTTCCCGGGGACAATCCACCTTTATGGTCGAGATGTCAGAGGCCGCTATGATACTCAAGGAGGCGACCGACAGGAGTCTGATAATCATCGACGAAATCGGAAGGGGGACCTCCACCTTCGATGGATTGGCGATAGCTTGGGCTATTGCGGAAGATATCCACGATAGAATTCGAGCCAGAACGATGTTCGCAACACACTATCATGAGCTGACCGATCTCGCCTCCACCAGAGCGGGGATCAGGAATATGCAGATAGCCATCAAAGAATGGCAGGATGGAATAGTCTTTCTCAGGAAGCTCATGCCGGGCGGGACCTCCAGAAGCTATGGCATCGAGGTGGCGAAGCTGGCAGGACTTTCTTCAGGGTTGATAACTCGTGCCAGCGAGATTCTCAAAAATCTTGAGAGGGGTGAGTTCGATGATCGCGGCATTCCCAGAATAGCCGGTCATTTGGAGGAATATGACTCCGATCAGTCGCAATTCAATCTTTTTACAACTTCTCAAAATTCTGAAATAACCGAGCGACTCGGCACGATTGACACCTCCAGGATAACTCCGATAGAGGCGCTCAACATTCTCCATGAGCTTAAACAGAAAATTTGATCGATGCCGAGAAGTTCCAACTTGATGGCCTTTGGCCACGATGTTATTATCCGCACATGAAATTTAGATTATACGCCGCCTTTTTTGCGCTCCTCTCCGTTTTTATCGCGTCCAATCTCCTTGCTCAGGCGACGGGAGAGGAGGCCTACGCAGAGGCCAAGAGATGCTATGAGTCCGTCAAGTTGAATCCTGAAACCTCGAGTGTTAAAGCGGAATACGAAAGGTGCATAGACAGATTCGAGAAGATGAGCGAGGCATTTCCTTCGGACAAGAGGGCGGCCGACGCGCTTTACAGCGCAGCGAAGTTCAGACAGGAGCTTTATTTCAAGTTTAAAGATAAATCCGATCTCGAACACTCCATAGAGCTCTACAACAAGCTTGTAAGGCAATATCCAAATAGCTCGCTTGCCGATGATTCGCTCTACCAGATAGCCAAAATACGTCACAAGCCGTTGGCTGAAAACGAGAAGGCCATCAAGGCCCTGGAGTTTCAGCTTGAGCAGTATCCGACTGGCGACATGGCGCCAAAGGCAAAAGAACTCCTCTCTTCTATAAAGGAAGCTCCTCCGGCTGCCAGCAAGCCCTCCGCTCTTTCCGGGGGAAGGGGAGAGGTCGCTGCGTCGGTTACAGCCGCTCAGGCCGCTGAGAGAAACAGCGCAAACCATTTCCCTTCCGATGTCGCAGGCCCCTTCGATTTGGCACAGCTTCTTTCGTATGAGGTGGAGGATGTAGGCGATTCCACGAAGATAGAGCTTTTTTTCGATATGCCGGTTCCCTATTCGGTATCGTACATCGAACAGGGAAAAAGGACCGGATCTCCCGCAGAACTCGAACTTGCTCTTTCCTACGCGAAGCCCTCCGCCGATATCGAAAAGAATCTGACGGTGTCATCAAAATATATCGACAGGATAAAACTCAAAAAAAGAGTTCTGGGCAGCGGGTGCGTCGTTTCATTTCGCCTCAAGTTGGGGGCGGCTTATGATATCGTTCCTCGAGGTAAAAATCTGATAGTTACATTTCACGCAGATTCCGGTCCCTCAGTTGGTGTGCCTGAGCCCGATCCTTCAGATGGACCGGAGGCCTCTTTCTCTAAATCTAAAAAAAAAAGTTTCACGTAGTGATTGATCCGGGGCACGGCGGGCACGATCACGGTGCCATTGGACAATTTGGAACCAGCGAAAAGGATGTGGTTCTCTCCATATCGAAGATGCTGGCAAAAGAACTCTCCAGGGATCTCGGCAGGGTTACCCTGACGCGCAGCAAAGACAAATACATCAGCTTGGATGAAAGAGATAAAATAGCGGTGAGGAAGAAGGCCGATCTTTTTATTTCTATACATGCGAATGCGGCCAACGACAGGAAGATGGGCGGGGTTGAGACATACTATCTAAACAACGCGACCGACAAAGCGGCTGAGCGCCTCGCCGAAAGGGAAAACAAGTCCCTCGGAAAGAAAATGAGCGACGTTCAGCAAATTCTATCCACCATGCAGCAGAATTTCGACACGGTGGAATCCAGAAAGCTGGCTCAGCATATTCAAAATTCGCTGGTGAAAAATCTGTCGAAAAAATACAAGGGCATCAAGGATAGAAAGGTGAGATCAGCCCTCTTTTATGTTCTGGTGGGCTCGAAGTGTCCTGCCGTTCTGGTCGAGGCCTCATTTTTGTCCAATCCCATAGAGGAGAAGAGGCTCCGCAGTGAAAGTTATCAGATGGAAGTCGCTTTATCGATTGCCGATGGAGTTAGAAAATACCTGAATTCCGTATCATACGGCACCTAAAGCCCCCCTCCAAATCTGTAGTCACCAGCCATCAGTCGCGGAGCTTTCCGTCGGGTGGAGCAAATTGAGTAACCTCTGAAAAATCAGCAAATTCAGGGGGTCTCTAAAAGCTATACGCTTGATTCTTAATCTTAATCCTAATCTTAATCTTAATAACGATATTTTCGAATATAAGTTAGTCTTACAAAATGCTGATCAAAGATCAGCGATTAGGATTCGAGGATTACTTTTTCTTTTGACGGGGATTCCCGCGTTAGCGGCGGCCTAAAACCGCGGGAATGACGGCGTAATTGTCATCCCCGAGTGGTCAATCGTCCATGGTCGAAGTTATTGTTATCATTGTGAAAAACTTCCTGAAAAACTTCCTCCGTCTGACTTTCCTCCCTCTGACTTCATATCCACACATATTGACAGGGTAATAGAGGTCGTTTAGTTCTGCCATCTCCTTTGATGGGGGGTTTTATGTACCTGTGGCTGATTCTCGGGGCGGTGTTCACAGCGATTCTCTTTGCCGGACTCTTTTATATACATCTGAGCGACAGAAGATATGAGAAGAAGAAAACCTCTGAGGTCTTCAGCCCCGAGCTTAAAGAGGAAATAGAGGCCGAGCGGGAGGGAGCCGCCGCAAGGCGTGAAAAGTTTATGAAGTTTATTGAAGCCGCCAAATCTGCAGAAGATCCTGATAAGACTGTCCAGTAAAACACATCAAGGATAGATTGACTCTTTTTCGATTGGCTGTTACTTACGGGCAAACTGGTATCGGATGGATAGCAGCGATGGCAAAGATCAAGATTTGCAAGGAAGTCAACTGCAAGAACGCCGCAACGACCAAGGCGTACTGCCGCCTTCACTATCTTCGCAATTGGAAACAGATAAAGGAAGAGGAACACAAAAAGGCTGCAAAGCGTTTAAATTCGTATATTTTAAGTGTTTGCAAGAGACATCCCGACAGATATCTCGAGGTGATCAAGGAAAGTCTCCGCTCATCCAGCTTTGATCAGGAGATAAGCCGCATGTTCGATGATGATGATGATGAGGGGTTTGTGCTGGATGAGCCAACCTATGAGGAGGAAATTGAGCGCCTCATAGATGAGCTCAAGATCGAAAAGGGTTTCTGATCCACTTCTCGCTTTTAGCCCAATTTCTATGCCGGTGAAATTTTCTTGCCTTTTTAAGGCTCTGTGTTATCAACCCCCAATCATTTCAAAATGTTACCTTGATGCGGGGCTCATATGGTCGATCGAACTTTTCCTATAAAGGAGCTTATCGACAGATATCTCGACGCGTATAACGCACGGGATATAGATGCTCTCACGACGGCGGTGGCGACTGATGAGACCCTTATTGTCTATGGCACCGACGAAGGTGAAAATTGGCATGGTTGGAAAGCCTTTTCTCGCGTGACTGAAAAACTTTTTCACGCTGTTGAGGAAATTTTCTGGGAGCGTGGCGAACCGAAGGTTTTTTTCTCCACTGATGGAAATATCGCCTGGTTTGCAGAGGAGCTGGTCGGTCGATTCATGGCTCTGGGTGTCGAGCATAGGTCTCCGATCAGGTTCTCCGGCGTCGCCGAGAACAGAGACGGTGAATGGAAGATAGTGCACATTCACAGATCCGTTGCTGTTGAAGGGGTTACGGTTCCTTATCTTGAGTCTCATGGAGTTCGCTTCGACTGATATAACAACAAAGGGGGTCACAATGTCACAGCACGTGCCTTATGTTCCGGAGAGTTCCAACCTGAGGGAGATGTCGCTTCGAGCTATTCTGCTCGGTGTGATAATGGCGGTTATTTTGGGCGCAGCGAACGCCTATTTGGGCCTCAAGGCCGGGGTTACGGTTGCTGCGACCTTTCCTGCTGCGGTTGTCGCGATGACCGTCCTTCGTTTTTTCAAGGGGAGCATTCTCGAAGAAAATATATCAAGGACGACTGCGAGCGTCGGCGAGGCACTCGTGGCCGGTGCCATATTCACCATTCCCGGCTTCGTAATAGCGGGGCTCTGGACCGAATTTGGAACTGCGCTGCATTACCTGGAAACAACCGTGATAATGATCATCGGCGGTGTTCTCGGCGTGCTGTTCGTGACCCTGCTTCGCAGGACGATGGTCGAGGAAGCGAGCCTTCCTTATCCGGAATCCGTGGCTGCCGCTGAAATTCACAAGGCCGGAAGGGCGGGCGGAACGGGTGCGAGGCTGCTCTTCGGTGCGATGGGCATCGGCGGCCTGATCGAGCTTCTTTCCAAGTGTGGGTTTTTTGCGGCGACCTGGGAGAAATTTATTCACTTCAAGAGCACTGCGGTTACCTTTCTTACTAATAGGAATAATATGATCACCGAAGTTCCGGGCGGCGGTGGTTTTATGGCCGGCACTCCTGCTGTGAGCCCCGCCTATCTCGGAGTGGGATACATCATCGGCTCTCGCTTGGCGTCGATAACTTTTGCGGGCGGAGTTCTCGGATGGGGGCTTTTCATACCACTTTTGCTCTATTTTACAGGGCCAAGCCTTGAATCCCTCATAGGTTCGACTCCGGATGGCATTGGCACGTCACCCCTTGGATGGGATGCGCTGGCCTACGGCGTCTGGAAGTTCATGGTTCGTCCAATCGCGGTCGGGGGAATGATAGTTGGCGCAGTGAACACCTTATATAAGATGAGGAAACAGCTTTTCGGTGGAATCGCCCGCTCCTTTTCGGATATCAAAAAGGCGGCTGAGTCCGGAGTGGCGCAGAGCAGGCTGCAGAAAGATCTGAATCTCAAGATGATCCTCGTTA